>NZ_JAEVHJ010000337.1:0-6924 GCF_016802855.1 Micromonospora sp. ATA51
GACCAGCCGACGCAGGATCCGGCCGGGTTGTCCGGCCTGCCCCGCAGCAGTCTGGACCTGGGTGACGAGAGCACTGGCGGTCGGGCCGCCGAGGAGGCGGTCGGTGCCCGGCGGGGCGAGTCGGTGGTCGACGACCGCGCCCAGGACGCGCGGGGCGTGCAGGGTGAGAACCAGGACCCGGCCGGGCTGTCGGGCCTGCCCCGCAGCAGTCTGGACCTGGGTGACGAGAGCACTGGCGGTCGGGCCGCCGAGGAGGCGATCGGGGCCCGGCCCGGCGAGTCCGGCACTGAGATCGACGACCGCACGCAGCGCTGACACCGCCGTTCACGGGAAGTTCGGCGCCAGGGCATTGACACCGGGAAATTCATTCATGACCATGCCTGTCTATGATCATGAACCGTGTGGGCCGGGTCGGCGTCGGCCAGGACCGCAGTCAGGAAATCCACCCACCGGTCATATTCCACGGCCGGGTCGAAGGCCGACCCCAGCATCGCCCGGATGACCAGACACACCCACGGGTTGTTATCCACCCCCCGGGTCACCGCCAGCCCGATCGCGGCGTACGACAGTCTCTTCTCCGCCGTGTGGACCGAGGCGGAGACCAAGACGGGGTTCTCGTCAAGCTGCTTCAGCGAAGCCGCCCACCGCTTGTCGGAACGACGAACAGCACGCACCGGATCCCGCTCGGTGGCACACACGACCAGCGAAGCGGCCGCGTCCGGATCCTTCGCCGCCACCGCCCGCGACACCTCACCGAACAGCTACGGACCAGAAGGTGCCGTGTCAGCACAAAGTCAGCGAACGCTGTGCTCGGCGAGCGACTCCAATGGTCACAGCCGGCATGACACCGAAGGCAGGACCACAGGGAACCACACCCGCTGACACTGGCCGACAACGCCGACCAGACTCCCCCCGACGGGGGTCGTCCCTTCTTTGGCTGACGCTCCGCAGCAGGTCACAGGCCCTCCTCGTCCTCGTCCAGGACGCTGTCCGGCGTGGCTTCTTCCGCGAAAGGCAGCAGAGAGGCAGCAGAGCCGTCGAAAGCAGCGAGAACGCGAGCCGCGTAGTCGTCCGGGGTGTGCGTATAACGATTGAGCGTCGTGGGCGCCTGCTCGTGGCCCATGACCCGCTGAACCAGGTTGATCGGTACACCGTCCGTGACCAGCCAGGTGGCGTAGGCGTGCCGCAGGTCGTGGAACCGCATCCCGCCAGCCGCTTTGGCCGCCACGCAAGCGACCGCCTCCCGCTGGCCGCGCAGCGTGCCAAAGCATGGGCGCGACTCGGCGACAGGCGACAGGTAGAGACAGCGCTGGACAAGGGCCGTACGTTGCTTGAGTCTCTGCCGTATCCCGAGGACACCGACCACCACTTCGTAGTGGACCCGGCGAAGTTCGACTTCTACGCCATGGACTGCTACCGCATCGCAGGCGAAGACCGCCTCGCAGAGATGTATGCCCGTGAGGTGATCCGTTCCTCGACCGACCCGGACGGGACCGACCGGAAGCCGATGCGCCAAGTGGAAGCCCGGATAACGCTGGGCGTGGCGGCGGCCAGAGCAGGCGACCTAGAGAGGGCTGTCTAATACGGGCGACAGGCGCTAGAGGAAGATCGCAAGTCCCTACCCTCGCTGCTGATGGTCTCGAAGGAGCTGGCGACCCTGCTGCGGGAGCGATACCCGAAGGAGCCGGAGGCCACCTCGTACCTCGATGAGGTGCGAGCCCTCGGCGCGAGCTGACCCCGTCGTCGTCTCCACCTCCGCTTGCTCGGCTCGGACGACCGCCGACGCCTGGGCGTGGGCGACTTTCATGCCAGGACATGACCCGGCTCGGGCGCCACATGTGAGTGCGGCCCACCGTCGAGGCACCAGTCCTGCCGGGTCGCCGGGCGGCGGCAGGCAAACCGTTGGTGCGGTCGCCGCGCCATTGGCCGTGGGTGGTTCTCTCGCTCGTGGCCGTGCTGTGTACCGGGGTCGTAGCAGTGCCGGTGTCGTGGGCTGTTCTGCGGCAGGCGGAAGCAGATCGAGGTGAGGCGACGCCGGAGGCGGCCGTGAACGTGTACGCGCTCCAGATGAGCAGCGGAGAGCAGATCGGCCTGTCACGGGTGCTGACCGGCAAGCGTCATGACGAGCTCCTGCGGCAGTGGCGCGAGTACCGCGGCGAGATGGAACGCGGCAATGTTCCGTCAAAGCTTGAAGTGGTCGGACCGATCGACGTCGAGGACCAGGCTGACGACCGTGCGACGGTGACCGCCCAGGTTCATGCGGTCTGGTGGAACGAACAGGTCAACCTCAGCGGCACAGCTCACCCGTGGCGGTTCGAGACTCGGCGAGACGCCGGCGGCTGGCGGGTGTGGGCAGCCGAGCTGCCGCCGTGGTGCGGTGTGCACGTCCGGGCAGACGCCTGCCGCTGAGCCCTATCGGGCGCGACCGGTCCAGCTAGTGAGTCCGCCGGCGTCTTCCTGACCTGGTGCACCGACCAGGACCTGGGGCCGCTGTCGGTTGCTCGCGTGGACATCGAGCGGTACGTGCGCTGGCTGCAGGACGTACGCCGCTTCCAGCCCTCGACCGTCTCCCGCCGGCTGTCGGTGGTGGTCGGCTTCTACCGCGTCTGCGTCATCGACGACATCCTGCCGCACTCACCAGCCGACTACGTCCGCCGGCCGACGGTGCCACCCGAATCACCCACCCTCGGGCTGGGTCACCTGCAGTTCGAGGCCCTGATCACCACCGCACGACTATCGGCCAACTCGAACGACTTCGCGCTGATCGCCATGCTCGGCCTGCTCGGGTTGCGGATCTTGGAAGGCTGCGGCGCGAACATCGGCGATCTCGGTGAGGAACACGGCCACCGCGTCCTGCGGGTGCGTGGCAAGGGCGGCAAGGTCGTCCTCGTCCCGCTGCCGCTCGCGCTGGCCAGGGCCGTGGACCGTGCGGTCGACGGCCGCCTCGATGGTCCGATCCTGCGCAACACCCTCGGGACACGGATGGACCGTGCGTGGCTGTCGCTCCACTGGGTGATCATTGGTTTCTGGGACCGACCAGGCCCGGGGACCGGGCTTCGCCCCACGCCCGATCCCCGGGTCGTCGGGATGTCACCCTCGCCTGTCAGCCTGGCGGAGCATCGCGTCTTGTTCGGGGTCGGGCATGAGCTCCCGGACCTCTTGCGCACAGCGGCAACCAACGGCGATCTTGGCAGCCCACGCCAGCGCCTCCTCGCGTGAGGCCACGTCGACGACCGAGAACCCGCCAATGACCTCCTTGGTCTCCGGGTAAGGGCCGTCGGTGACAGTCCCGTCCGTGGCCACGACGCTCGCCCTCTGGCGTTCGAGTCCGGCGCCGAACACCCACACGCCAGCATTCACGGCCTCCTGGACCACCGCGTGCGAGGCCTTGCCCACGTCGGCCCACTCCTCGTCGGGGATGTGGTCCATCGCGCCGTCATTGAACGAGATCAAGTACCGGGTCATCCCATGACTCCCTTGTCCCGGCGGCCTCGTCCGGCCGCCTCTCACCTGTTCTACGATCGACCCGCCCCGGATCCGACGCTATGCCAGAAGAATTTTCACGGGGCCCCCGCCGCTCGGCGCCTGCGGGCGTCATGTCGCCCCTGTTCGCGGAGATCATCGCCGCTGCCACCGGCTACGAGTAGTCCCACCGCACTTATCTGCCGCCGGTCGGGCGTTACGGCACGCGACGGAGGAGCGGCTGCGGCCAGCGGGGTCGTGCTGGGAAGCGCACTGGAACATATCGGGACAACGCTCCGGCTTGAGCATCTGACACCGAGGCCCGGACTGGACAAGCCCCTTCGCGAGGGTAGGCGTCCCGCGTGTCTCGGGCCGCGGTTGCGGATGCCTCCGCCCATCTCACCGGTGGGCGAAGATGAACCCGCCCTCGATGTTCGGGGCTGGGCGGTGCATCATCTCGGCCTCGACGGTGAAGCCAGCGGCGTCCAGCCAGGCCGCGACCCTATCCGGTGGGCGGCGGTGCACGTAGACGTTCATCGGGTGTCCGCCGTAGCCCTCCGTCTTGAGCCGACTGCCGTCGCCGGCGTAGAACCCGAGCAGCATGATCGCGCCGGGCCGCAGCACCCGGTGGAACTCGGCAAGGACCGTCGGTACCTCGTCGTCGGGGACGTGGATCAGGGAGAACCAGGCGAGCAGGCCGGTCAGGCAATCGTCGGCCAGTTCGAGGCACGTCATGGAGCCGACCTCAAAGCGTAGGCCGGGATGGTCCCGCCGGGCCACGTCGATCATCGCGGGTGACAGGTCGATGCCGAACGCGTCCAGGCCGATGCTGTGCAGGTGGGCTGTGATGCGGCCGGGGCCGCAGCCGACGTCGGCGACCGGCCCGTTCCCCTGGGCGCGGACCAGTTCGGCGAAGAGGGCGAGGATGCCCCGCTGGAACGGTTCGTGGGCGAGGGCGTCGCGCAGCAGGTCGGCGTAGCTGACCGCCACCGTGTCGTAGGAGGTCCGGGTGTCGTCGAGCCAACCGGGAACGCGCATGCGCTGCACGATAGCGCCGACTCGGCCGGCGGCGTCGGTCTGGCCGACACCATGATCGATCTGCGTAACTTCGTCCCCAGCTCCTAATCGCGTGCACGGATCTGCCGCCGACCGGGCGCTACGCAGCGTCACGACAACCGGATCACGCCGGCGCCCGGTCGTGCCGAGATCAGTGCATCAGTGTGTGAGGGATGCGGCGCGTTGGGAAGCTTCGATAATTCGTTGGTCGCTTGTTGGAGGCGGCCGTCCGGCAACGCACTCGGCGCGGCGGGTGCGGGTCCGGCCCGTAGCAGCGGGTGAAGGGGATAAATGGCTTGCACAGGCGCCGGGCTGAGAGTTTGACTGCTCGCCATGCCTTTCCCCTCACCGATCTTCGTTGCGGGTACGGGTCGTTCGGGAACGTCACGGATCGCCGACATCATCGGCGAACATCCGCTGATCCATCGGATTCCCATGGAGACCCGGTTTCTCATTGACCCGGGTGGCCTGCGGGACCTGGCCGACGCGCTCACCGATCGATACGACCCCACCGTCGGTGAGGACGCCCTGCACCGGCTGAGCGACTTCCTCACCGTACGAGTGCCCGGCCGGCGCGACGATCGCGGCAAAACCGTTCCCGAGCTGGTCGGCGAGCGGCGCTACCGGGACGCGGTGCAACAGCTCTGGCCGCAGTTGATCGCGTACACATACGACGAACCTGCGCCCGCGGAAGGCTTCGGGAACGCCGACCGGCCTGCCGGGCCGTTCGAGCCGCTGAGCCGCCGGCGGGTACTACCCAGGTATTTCAGCGACCGGGGCGAACTGCTCGGAATCTTGCGGGGCCTGATCGACACCATGTTCGGCGGAGCAGCCGCCGACGCGGGCAAGCCGACCTGGTGCGAGAAGACACCGTTCAACCTGCTGTGCATGGAGTTCCTCTGGGAACTGGTCCCCGAAGCGACCATCGTGCACATCAAGCGTCACCCGGTCTCAGTGCTCGCATCCCACCTGGCCCAGCCATGGGCGCCGCCCACCGTCGACGGCGCGCTCGCCTACCTCAAGCCGGTCTACCACCGATGGCTCACCTGGAAGAACACGGTCGACCTGACGGGCAGGCGATACATCGAGGTGAAAGCAGAAGATCTCGCAGCCGACTGGCCCGGGCAGCGCCGCGCCCTGTTCGAACGGCTCGACGTCGACGACTTCGCCACCCCTTCAACGTTTCAGTCGCACAAGCTGACGAACCGCAACGACCAATTCGACGACGAAACCCGCGAGTTCATCGAAGAAGCACTCCGCAAGGTCATCCCGGCCATGGGATATGAGTGACGGCTCTGGCTCTCCACCTTGACGACGCCGCGTCGTGCCCCTCGAACGCCCGGTAAACGTTGCTTCAGCCGAACCGCATCGCAGACCACTCGTTCCTAACTTTCCGGCCGTCTTTTGAGCCCGCGCTTATGGGCGGGTGCACGCTTCTGCCGCCGACCGCGCGTTACCGACAGTGACCCCACATCGACGCGCGGAGACGCCCGGTCGTGCCGAATTGAGGACGCGTCGCGCACTGGCGGGCGACGGGTGATGTTCAGGCAGGCAGTGACGGGCGCTCTTCCTCGACGTCCTCACGGAAGCGCCCTCTTGCCCGCATCATTTCGAGGGCCTGCCTAGCACTCGGCAGGTTCAGCCGGTCGTAGCATTTGATCTTGGCGGTTCGGTGGGACAGGATGTTCCGCCGTGCGTGCGATGTTGACCCTGGCTGATCGTGAAGAGATTTCCCGTGGCCTGGCCGAAGGCTTGGAGTACAAGCAGATCGGTGTCCTGATCGGCCGTAACCCGTCGGTGGTCTCGCGGGAGGTCGCCCGGCGCGGCGGCCGCGGCGGGTACCGGGCCGCGGCGGCCGACGCGGCGGCGGCGGTGTCGCGGCGGCGGCCAAAGATGTGGGCGGTGGAACGCGCGCCGGGTCTGCGGGAGGTGGTACGCGAGCGGCTGCGGCTGGGCTGGTCACCGGCGTCGATCGCGGGCCGGTTGCCGTTCGGCTACCCCGACGATCAGGCTTACCGGGTGTCTCACGAGGCGATCTACCAGTGGGTGTACGCCCAGCCGGTGTCCACCCTGGCGCGGGAGCTGATCGGCTTGCGCACCGGCCGCACGGCCCGACGTGGCGGGGCCCGTCCGGCACCGGCGCCGCGGATCCGTGAGCCCCGCTACCTCGACGAACGGCCCGCCGAGGTCGAGGGCCGGCAAGTCCCCGGGCACTGGGAGGGCGACCTGGTCATCGGCAAGGGCGGCAAGAGCGCGGTGGCGACCCTCGTCGAGCGCACCTCCCGCTTCGTGGTCCTGGTCCCGCTGACCGGCCGGGACTCGCTGACCGTCGGCGACGCGGTCATCGCCGCCGCCGGGACCCTCCCGCCGCAGCTCGCCCGGTCGTTGACCTGGGACTGCGGGTCG
>NZ_JAEVHJ010000338.1:0-6901 GCF_016802855.1 Micromonospora sp. ATA51
CCGGGCGGTGCCCGCCTCCAGCCGGCGTGCGAGCTTCCGGGCGGACTCGTGCAGCTTCAACCGGCCCAGCCGGGGCAACACCACATGCCTACGGTCCGGCTCCACCCGGATCGCCCCGGTGGTGAACCGCACCGACGGGGTCGACCGGCGGCGGGACTTGAAACGCGGGAACCCCACCCGCCGCCCGGCACGCTTACCGGTGCGGGAGTCCGACCAGTTCTTCAACCCCCGGGCCAGGGCGTCCAGGCCGGTGTTGAACGCCTCCTTCGAACACTCGGCCCACCAAGGCGCCACGCCGGCCTTCGCCTGATTCCAGGCTCTACGCAGCGCTGGCAGAGACCAGCCCTGCGTCGGGGTCAGGTCCACCTCGTCGATGCCGTAGGTGCGTTCGGCGGCCCGCTGATCCATGACCGCCTTGACTCGGGCCAGCGCCCAGTTGTGCGCCACCCGCGCCGCCCCCGCATGAGCCAACACCATCCGCTCCTGCCGGGGCGTCAGGTCCAACGCGAACCGGTACGCCTGCACCACACTCAACCGCTCCCGGCCCGCCACGCCCAGCACCATAACCACCCGGTAGGACGTAAACCCGCAACCACCAACGCCACACCCCCACGGCACCGAGCCGCCGACCGCCTGATCCCCCGTCCCAATGCACCACCCACACCGCAAGTCACTTTTAAGGTCACCAACGCATACCAACACCCACTCAACCGGCAACAGCTGACATCCCCCACGATCCGCCGCGCCGCGTCACCCCCGCCGGGGCCGGGGCGAGTCAGCCGGGGTGGGTGGCCTCCAGGGCGGCGCGGACCAGGGCCAGCGCCCGGTCCGGCGGGACGCCGAGTCGCAGTGCCTCGGCGGCGTACCCGGCGGCGGCATGGTGCAACCGGTCGGTCGCGTCGTCGCGTCCCGGCGCCACCACGGTGCCGTGCCGGCCCCGGGTCTCCACCAGCCCGGCGGCCTCCAGCTCCCGGTACGCCCGGGCCACCGTGTTCACCGCCAGGCCGAGGTCGGTGGCGAGCTGCCGGACGGCGGGCAGCCGGGTGCCGACCGGCAGCCGGCCGTCCCCGATCATCCGGGAGAGCTGCCCGCGCACCTGCTCGTACGGCGGCACCGCCGAGGTTGGGTCGATCCGGATCCGCATGTCAGCCCGCCCCGCCCGGCGTACCCGGTTCGGTCTCCTCGTCGACTTCCACGTCCACCTCCGCGGCCGAGCCGCCCTCCGCCAGATCCACCACCCGGCCGTACCGGCTGGTGGCGGCCAGGGCCGCGCCGAAGAGCACCAACTGGTTGAGCAGGTAGAGGTAGAGCAGCAGCCCGACCGCGGTCGCCACCACGGTGTACGCCGGGTTCCGCTCGGTCCGCACCACGTAGTAGCGCCCCACGGTGTTCAGCAGGGTGATGCCGACGGCGACCGCCAGGACGACCGGCCGGAGCCGGCGGCGGCTCATCCGCAGCCGGGGCACCGCCACCAGCAGCGCGGTGGCCAGCACCGCGTTGATCAGGACGCTGAGCACCGCGCTGACCGTGGTCAGCCCGAGCGACCCGGTGCTGCGCAGCAGGAAGCGCAGCAGCGACTCCAGCGCGTCGACGGCGGCCACCGAGACGCCGAGCAGCACGAAGACCGCCACCATCACGCCCAGGTCGACCACGCGGCGGACCACCAGGTTGCCGGGCTGCTGGTTGAAGCCGTACATCAGCCGCTGTGAGGAGCGGATCGCCTCCACCCACCCGATTCCGGTGATGACCAGGATGATCAGGCCGATCACCCCGACGGTGTTGCTGCTCTGCGCGATCTGCTGCGGGTCCAGGAAGGGCAGATTCTCGTCGAGGAAGTCCGCCACCGCCTTGCTGACCTCGTCGTTGTCCTGCAGGATCGCGCCGAAGATCCAGTACCCGACCAGCGCCAGCGCGAAGACCGCGAAGAAGCCGTAGTAGGCGATCGCCGCCGCGAGCCGGCCGCCCAGCACCTCGCCGTAGAGCGTCCCGGCCCGCCAGAGGTGGTCGAAGGCCGCCGAGCGCCGCCGGACCGCGTCCACCCGGCGGCCGAGGCTGGCCTCGATCCGGCCGATCACGTTCACCACGTCATCCTCGCCGATCCGGAGGCGGCACGCGGGCAGCCGGGCCGCGCGTTCAGCTCAGCCGCCGAGCCGGAAGTCCCGGCGGGGCTGCCACCGGGTCTGCCCGCTGTGCGAGAAGAGGGTGAACGCCTCCACCTCGAACAGCGCGGAGAAGTCGGCCAGGTCCTCGTACGCCCGGTCCAGCGCCTCCGGGGCGACGTCCTGCGCCACCGTGACGTGCGGGTGGTACGGGAAGCGGGCCTCGCGGTGCAGCTCGGGCGCCGCGCGGATCGCCGCGGCGAGCAGCTCGCACTCGCTGATCCCGGCCGCCACCGCCACGAAGACCACCTGGGTCACCGGCCGGAACGTGCCGGTGCCCCGCAGGTGCAGGGTGAACGGCAGGTGGGCGGTGGCCACCTCGGCGAGGTGCTTCTCGACCGCCGGCAGCGCCGCCACCGGGATCTCGGTCGGCCCGAGCAGCGTCACGTGGGCCGGGACGGCCTGCGGGTCGCCGGCCTCGACCCGGCGGCGGGTCAGCATCCCGCCCCACGGCTCGGGGATGTCCACCGCGATCCCGATCTGGATGGTGTCGCCGGCGTCCGGCGCCCCGTCCCTGCGATCCACGCTCCGCGCCACCCCTCCGGCCACCGACTGGTCTCCACCCGTTCCGTCGCGCCCGGACCGCTACTCGAAGCGGACCGGCGGGAAGAACCCGACCCGCTCGTACGCCGTCCGCAGCGTCGCCGCGGCGACCGCGCGGGCCTTCTCGGCGCCGTGGGCGAGCAGCTTGTCCAGCTGGGCCGGGTCGTCCAGGTAGGCGCGGGTGCGCTCCTGGATCGGGGTGACGAACTCCCGCACCACCTCGGCGAGGTCCTTCTTGAGGTCGCCGTACCCCTTGCCCGCGTACGCGGCCACCAGCTCGTCGATGGTCCGGCCGGAGAGCGCGGAGTAGATGGTGAGCAGGTTGGAGATGCCCGGCTTGGTCTCGGCGTCGAAGACGATCTCGCGGCCGGTGTCGGTGACCGCCGAGCGGATCTTCTTGGCCGAGCGGGCCGGGTCCTCGAGCAGGTCGATGATGCCGGCCGGCGAGGAGGACGACTTCGACATCTTGGCCGTCGGGTCCTGCAGGTCGGTGATCTTCGCGGTGTCCTTGACGATGTGCGGCGCGGGCACCGTGAAGGTGGGCCCGAACAGCGAGTTGAACCGCTGGGCCAGGTCCCGGGACAGCTCCAGGTGCTGGCGCTGGTCCTCGCCGACCGGGACGGCGTTGGCCTGGTAGAGCAGGATGTCCGCGGCCTGCAGGATCGGGTACGTGAACAGGCCCACGCTGGCCCGCTCGCTGCCCTGCTTCTGCGACTTGTCCTTGAACTGGGTCATCCGGCCGGCCTCGCCGAAGCCGGTGATGCAGCCGAGCACCCAGGCCAGCTGCGGGTGCTCGGGCACCTGCGACTGGACGAACAGGGTGCTGCGGTCCGGGTCGAGCCCGACCGCGAAGAGCTGGGCCGCCGCGACCCGGGACCGCTGCTTGAGCACCTTCGGGTCGTGCCCCGCGGTGATCGCGTGCAGGTCCACCACGCAGTAGAACGCGTCGTGCGTCTCCTGCAGCGCCACCCAGTGCCGTACCGCGCCCAGGTAGTTGCCGAGGTGGAACGAGTCGGCCGTCGGCTGGATGCCGGAGAAGACGCGCGGGCGGGCGGGTACGTCGGACATGCCGGCAATTCTGTCAGCAACGCCCGGCGTACGTCATGACGGGCCGGCGGGTCGGCTCTCCGCCGGCACCGCGGGGGCGGTGACCTCGCGCCGTTGCTCGGGCAGCCGCGCCGCGGAGACGGCGAGCCGGGACACCCGCCGCCCGTCGAGGGCGAGCACCCGCAGCAGCCAGCGCCGGGCGGGCCGTCCGGGTCGGGTGCGGCCGGCTCGTCCGGCCCGGGGGTCACCGGGACCTCGTCCCCGGCGACCGGGAGCCGGCCCAGGGCGGCCATCACGAAGCCGCCGACGGTCTCGTACGGTCCGGCGGGCAGCGGGACGCCGGTGCGCTCGGCGAAGTCGGCGAGGTTGAGCCGCCCGTCGACGACGGCGGGCAGGCCGGCGTGGGCCGGGTCGGGCGGGTTGTCGTACTCGTCGTGGATCTCCCCGACCAGCTCCTCGATCAGGTCCTCGCAGGTGACGATGCCGGCGGTGCCGCCGTACTCGTCGACGACGACGGCGAGGTGGTGGCCCTCGCGGCGCATCTCGGTGAGCGCGGCGAGCACCCGCTTGCTGCCGGGCAGCTGCTTCACCTCACGGGTCAGCTCGCCGACGGTGGTGCATGGGTCGCGGTCCGGGCGGAGCAGCACGTCCCGCAGGTGGACGAAGCCGACCACGTCGTCGTGGGTGCCGTCGACCACCGGGTACCGGGTGTGCGTCTCGGCCCGGACCAGCCGCTCCGCCTCGGCGATGGTGAGCCGGGCGGAGAGGAACACGACCTCGGTGCGGGGCATCATCACTTCGCGGACCAGGCTCGCCCCGGCCACCAGCACCTCGTCGATGATCCGGCGTTCGTCGGGGTCGAGCAGCGTGTTGGCGGCGACCAGGTCGCGCAGCTCCGCCTCGCTGATCCGCTCCCGGCCGGCGGTGGGGCTGGCGCCGAGCAGGTCGGTGACCAGCCGGGTGGCGCCGTCGGCGGCGCGGACCACCAGCCGGGCGACGGTCCGGGCGACCGGCCCCGGTTCGCGCCGGGGCCGCCCCGGCGGTCGACGCCGGAGTCCGGGACCGCCTGACTCCCGCATGACAAGGATGTTGACATCCTCTCCCGCCTAGAGGTGGGAGATTCCCGCTTCCAGCGTCGTACGTCGCCGACGCTGGGTGGGTGGTCGACAGGACGCCTTTCGGCCCCTGTCCCGGACTGCCCGCCCGGTGAGTGGGGACGCCGCCTCGGCGACGTCCCTGACGTTGATCGCGGCGTTCAGGTCAGCGTTCGCCTGGTGTCCGCAGGGCCCGCATCGGAATGTCGCTTGGCTTTCGCGGTTGATCCGGTCGGTGTTCCCGCAGCGGCTGCAACGCTGGGAGGTGAACGCGGCTGGCACCTTCACGATTCGGGTGCCGGTGGTACGTGCGTGATTGGCGAGGACCACCGCGAACAGCCCCCAGCCCTTGCCGAGGATCGAGCGGTTCAGTCCGGCCTTCTGGCGGACGTTCGTGCCAGGCTCCTCGACGGTGCCCTTCGCGGTGACGGTCATGGCCTTGGTGTTGAGGTCTTCGAGCGCGACGAGCAACAGAACCGGCCTGACCCTCGAGAACCCTCGCGGCCTTCGGCCCTAAGGGCGGCGCACTGCGGCTTGTCTTGGTAGACGGCGGGCGCCGACCGGTTCGCGCCAGTGTTCGGATCTGTTCAATCATGGCGGATCGTGGTGGAATGGGGACGGTCACGCGCAGCCGCGGCACAGCCCCCGGCCGTAGGGTGATCACGAACGGCCGCGGCGGGAGCGGCCAGGCAGGAGGAACCCGACGTGAAACTGCTCGTCACCGGCGGCGCCGGCTACATCGGCAGCGTGGTGACCCGGATGCTGCTCGACGACGGTCACGGCGTGACGGTCCTGGACGACCTGCGGACCGGCCACCGGGAGGCGCTCGCTCCCGACGCGACCCACGTCGACCTGCCGATCCACGAGGCCGCCCGGGTGCTCACCCCGGACGCCGGCTTCGACGGGGTGCTGCACTTCGCCGCGCTGATCGCCGCCGGCGAGTCGATGGTCAAGCCCGAGCTGTACTGGCACAACAACACGGTCGGCTCGCTCGCCCTGATCGACGCGGTCCGCGCCGCCCGGGTGCCCCGCCTGGTCTTCTCCTCCACCGCCGCCGTCTACGGCAACCCCACCGAACTGCCCATCCCGGAGACCGCCGTCAAGGCCCCCACCAACACGTACGGGGCGACCAAGCTGGCCGTCGACATGGCGCTCACCTCCGAGGCGATCGCCCACGACCTGGCCGCCGTCTCGCTGCGCTACTTCAACGTCGCCGGGGCGTACCTGCACGACGGCCGGGCGATCGGCGAGCGGCACGACCCGGAGACCCACCTGATCCCGATCGCGCTGGACGTCGCCGCCGGCCGGCGGGAGAAGCTCCAGCTCTTCGGCGACGACTACCCCACCGTCGACGGCACCTGCGTGCGCGACTACATCCACGTCGAGGACCTGGCCCGCGCCCACCTGCTGGCGCTGACCGCCGCGACGCCCGGCCGGCACCGGATCTACAACCTGGGCAACGGCAACGGCTTCACCAACCGGCAGGTGGTGGAGGTGGTCCGCGAGGTGACCGGGCACCCGCTGCCGGTCGAGGTGGCGCCGCGCCGCGAGGGCGACCCCGCCGAACTGGTCGCCTCGTCCGCGCTGGCCCGCGCGGAACTCGGCTGGGTGCCGGCGAAGCCCACCCTGCACGACATGGTCGGCGACGCCTGGGCCTTCTACCGCACCCACGTCCTGGAGCAGCGGTGACCGAGCCGGGCACGGCGGTCGGCGCCGTCGCGGAGCGCGCCACCGCCGGCTTCCGTCAGTGGTACGGCGCCGAGCCGGCGGGCCGCTGGGCGGCTCCCGGGCGGGCGAACCTGATCGGCGAGCACACCGACTACAACGACGGTTACGTGCTGCCGTTCGCGCTGCCGCTGCGTACCGTGGTCGCCGCCGCAGCGCAGGACGGCGAGCGCTGGACCGTCTGGTCGGAGCTCGCCGACTCCCCGGTCGAGTTCGGCGCCGCCGAGGCCGACCAGGCCGGCCGGGTCAGCGGCTGGGCCGCGTACGTCGCCGGGGTGGTCTGGGCGCTGCGGGCCGCCGGCCACCGGGTGCCCGGCGCCCGGCTGGCCATCG
>NZ_JAEVHJ010000339.1:0-6882 GCF_016802855.1 Micromonospora sp. ATA51
CGGGGAGCGCCCGTGACGGCCGGGTCCGGCCGGACCGGCGCGCGGGACGCCGCCGCCGGCGCGGACGTCGACGAGACGGTCGGCGCGCGGCGGGGGCTGGAGGAGGCCGAGCGGGTCGAGCTGACCGTGGACGCGGTCGCCCCGGGCGGGCACTGCGTGGCCCGGTTCGACGGCCAGGTGGTCTTCGTGCGGCACGCGCTCCCCGGCGAGCGGGTGGTGGCCGAGGTGACCGAGCTGCACCGGGGCTTCGCCCGGGCCGACGCGGTGGAGATCCTCGACGCGTCCCCGGACCGGGTCGAGCCGCCCTGCCCGTACGCGAAGCCGGGCCGCTGCGGCGGCTGCGACCTGCAGCACGTGGCGCCCGGGGCGCAACTGGACTGGAAGACCGCCGTGGTGCGCGAGCAGCTCACCCGGCTGGGCGGGCTCACCGACGCCGAGGTCGACGAGCTGGGCGTCCGGGTCGAGCCGCTGCCCGGCGGGCTGCTGGGCTGGCGCTCCCGGGTCCGGTACGCGGTCGACGGCGCCGGCCGGGCCGGGCTGCTCAAGCACCGCTCGCACGAGGTGGTGCCGATCGACCGCTGCCTGATCGCCCACCCGGCGATCCAGGAGCTGCCGGTGCTCGCCGCCAGCGGGGCCCGCTGGCCGGACGCGGAGGCGGTCGAGACGGTCGCCTCCACCGGCGGCGACGTCAGCGTGGTGGCGGTGGCCGAGAGGGTCCCGACGCCGGTCAGCGGACCGGCGGTGGTGCGGGAGGTGGCCGCCGGGCGGGAGTGGTCGCTGCCCGCGTCCGGCTTCTGGCAGGTTCACCCGGTCGCGGCGGACACCCTGGTCGGGGCGGTCCTCGACCTGCTCGACCCGCGCCCCGGCGAGACCGCCTGGGACCTGTACGGCGGCGCCGGGCTCTTCGCCGCGGCCCTGGCCGGTCGGGTCGGCGATGCCCGGGTCACCCTGGTCGAGTCCGCCGCGGAGGGCGTGGCCGCGGCCCGGCAGAACCTGGCCGACCTGCCCCGGGTGGAGGTGGTCGCGGCCCGGGTGGAGACCGCGCTGGCCCGCCGCCGGGTCACCGGCCCGGTGGACGTGGTGGTGCTCGACCCGCCGCGTACCGGCGCGGGCGCCCAGGTGGTGCGGGACGTGGTGGCCGGCCGCCCCCGGGCGGTGGCGTACGTCGCCTGCGACCCGGCCGCCTTCGCCCGGGATGTGCGCACCTTCGCCGGCCTGGGCTGGCGGCTGGCCGCGCTGCGCGGCTTCGACCTGTTCCCGATGACCCAGCACGTCGAGCTGGTGGGCCTGCTCCTGCCGCCCGGCTGAGCCGGCCCGAAACGCCGACGCGGGGTGCGGAATCCCACACTCCGGGGCCGCCGCCGCCCCGCCGGGGCGTCCGCGCCGGCTGATGCTCGGCGGCGGGCGCCGAGCACCGGGGTGAGCCGGGCATACCCGCCCCGACCTGCGGTGACCTCGGGCCGCGCTGCGGGCTGTCGGAGGGCCGATAGACTCTTCCGTCATGAGTGTTGAAGAGGGCACGGCCAACCACGGTCGGCTGCTGGGCACGGTCCGTGGTCCGCAGGACGTGAAGCGGATGGGCGCCGAGCAGCTGGACATCCTCGCCGCCGAGATCCGTGACTTCCTGATCGCCAAGGTCTCCCGCACCGGCGGGCACATCGGTCCGAACCTGGGCGTGGTGGAGCTGACCCTGGCCATGCACCGGGTGTTCGACTCCCCCCGGGACCGGCTCCTGTTCGACACCGGCCACCAGGCCTACGTACACAAGATCCTCACCGGCCGGCAGGACGGCTTCGACAAGCTCCGCCAGCGCGGTGGCCTCTCCGGCTACCCGAGCCAGGCGGAGAGCGAGCACGACCTGATCGAGAACTCGCACGCCTCCACCGCCCTGTCGTACGCGGACGGGCTGGCCAAGGCGTACGCCGTGCGGGGCGAGCAGCGCAGCGTGGTGGCCGTGGTCGGCGACGGCGCGTTGACCGGCGGCATGTGCTGGGAGGCGCTGAACAACATCGCCACCGCCGGCAACCCGCTGGTGATCGTGGTCAACGACAACGGCCGGTCGTACTCGCCGACCATCGGCGGGCTCGCCGACCACCTCTCCTCGCTGCGGCTCAACCCCGGCTACGAGAAGGTGCTCGACACCGTCAAGGAGGCCCTCGGCTCGACCCCGCTGGTCGGCAAGCCGATGTACGAGGTGCTGCACGCGGTCAAGAAGGGCATCAAGGACGCGGTCGCCCCGCAGGCCATGTTCGAGGACCTCGGCATCAAGTACGTCGGCCCGGTCGACGGCCACGACGTCGCCGCGGTCGAGTCGGCGCTGCGGGCGGCGAAGAACTTCGGCGGCCCGGTGATAGTGCACGCGGTTACCCGCAAGGGCTACGGCTACCGGCCGGCCGAGGAGGACGAGGCGGACTGCCTGCACGGCCCGGGTGGTGCCTTCGACGTCGAGACCGGCCAGCTGGTCGCCGCGCCGTCGGTGAAGTGGACGCACGTCTTCGCCGACGAGCTGGTCGCCATCGCCGACGAGCGGCCCGACGTGGTCGGCATCACCGCCGCCATGGCCGAGCCGACCGGCATCGCCAAGCTGGCCCGCAAGTACCCCGAGCGGACGTACGACGTGGGCATCGCCGAGCAGCACGCCGCCACCTCGGCGGCCGGCCTCGCGATGGGCGGCCTGCACCCGGTGGTGGCGGTCTACGCCACCTTCCTCAACCGGGCCTTCGACCAGGTCCTGCTGGACGTGGCGATGCACAAGCTGCCGGTGACCTTCGTGCTGGACCGGGCCGGCGTCACCGGCCCGGACGGGCCGAGCCACTACGGCATCTGGGACATGTCCGTCTTCGGCGTGGTGCCCGGCCTGCGGATCGCCGCCCCCCGGGACGCCGGCAGCCTCCGCGAGGAGCTGCGCGAGGCGGTCGCCGTGGACGATGGCCCGACCATCGTCCGCTTCCCGACCGGCACGGTCGCCGCCGACCTGCCGGCCGTACGCCGGGTCGGCACCGTCGACGTGCTCGCCGAGTCGGCCCGGACCGACGTTCTGCTGGTCGCCGTCGGCTCCTTCGGCGCGCTGGGCATGGAGGTGGCCGCCCGGGTCGCCGAGCAGGGCTACGGGGTGACTGTGGTCGACCCGCGCTGGGTCCGGCCGGTCCCGGCCGAGCTGGTCGAGCTCGCCGCCGGCCACCGACTCGTGGTCACCGTCGAGGACGGCGTCCGGGTGGGTGGCGTCGGCGACGCCCTCGCCCAGGCGATGCGGGACGCCGACGTCCGGGTGCCGCTGCGCGACCTGGGCGTACCGGCCGACTGGCACCCGCACGGCACCCGCGCCCAGATCCTCGCGGACCTCGGCCTGACCGCGCAGGACGTGGCCCGGGACGTCACCGGCTGGATCTCCGGCCTGGACGCCCAGCCCGTCGACGACGTCCAGCGTGACGAGGCCGGCGCCAAGAACTGACGCACCACGCAGAGGGGTGGCCCTGCTGATCAGGGTCACCCCTCTTGTCATCAGCAAGAAGGGCCGGACGGCGCTCGACCCGCGAACCCCACCACCGCAACAAACGACGTCAGCGGCCGCCGACGGACCGGTACCAGGTCTTCTCGGTGCCGGCCAGGCTGAACGTCTGCTTCCTCGTCGGCTGTGGCGCCACCACCAGCCCCGGCCGGTCCACCAGGCGTGACGTGCCCGGCGGCGCGGCGAACGAGGCGTCCCGGGTGGCCCGCCAGCTCAGCACCGCCAGCGGCTGCCCCGGCATCGGCAGCAGGTACGCCTGGAGGGTGGTGGAGCGGTCGGCGGGGGAGACCACCGGGGCCCCGCCGTCGGCCGGACGGTAGACCACCGCGGTCATCGTGCCGGTGGCGCTCTCCCAGCTCAGCTGCTCCAGGTCGGCCGGCTCGCCGCCCCCGAGGGCGACCTCGCCCAGGGAGCGGACGGCGAGCCTGGCCATCGGCCACGACTCCGGCACCGAGCGGGGGGCGTCCCGGTCGCCGATCCGGCGCGGGATGCTGCCGAACGGGCCCCGCTCGCCGGCGAGCACACAGGTGTCCAGCCCGGTCAGGGCCCGGCGGCCGGAGCCGGTCTCGTCGCGGACCAGCGGGTACCGCGGGTCGGCGGTGGCCGTACCGAGGTCGAGCAGGCGGTCCGCGGCCCGGCCGCGCGGCAGCGACCGGGTGGGCCGCAGGGACGCGGTCAGCTCCACCGCCCGGCAGGCCGGCACCGCGACCGGCGCGGTGAGGCCGTCGGCGGTGGGCAGCGCCCGCCCGTCAGGGTCGAGCAGCCGCTCCACCCGGGCCGAGGTCAGGTAGCGCCGGCCGGCCGGGAGCTGGACCGGCAGCACGTCGGAGTAGACCAGGTAGCCCGGGTCGGTGTACTCGGTGGCGTGGCTGACCGCCCACCGGTCGCCGTCCCGGGTGAGCTGGAGCAGCCAGGACGCGCTCTCGCCGGGCACGTCCGCGGCGACCAGGGCCAGCGGCGCCCCGTCCACCTGGCCGGAGAAGAGGATGCCCGACGAGGGCAGGTGCGCCCGGTCGTCGACCGGCGACCGCCAGTCCCGTACCGCTGCGGTGACCGCCGCCGTGGTGGCGGCGTCACCGGCCAGGCTGCCGCGCGGCGGCCACACCGTCAGCGACCCGTCCAGGGTGTCGTAGCCGACCGGCAGCGTCGTCGCCCGCCGGTCGGCGACCGGACCGCACGCGGTCACGCTCAGCAGCAGGGTCAGCAGTGCGGTGGCTGTCGTGCCGCGCCGGCGGACTGAAGCCACCTGTACGCCCCCGATCGCGTCGCCGGTCGTGTTTTCGAAGCCACATGGTACGAGATGTCCGGTCGCCGGACCGCGACCGCCTCGCCCGGCCCACCCGCCACATAGGACGACGCGTTGCGTTTCGTGCCGTTTCCGGCTCCGGTAGACTCCGCCGACTGTGACCTCTGCCGAGCCCCGTGTCGAGTCCCGACCCGACGCCCGCGCCGGCTCCGAGTCCGCCGTGACCCTGGACACTCCGGTGCGGCCGGGCGCCGGAGGACGGCTGGCGGCGCCGCTGCGCCGCTGGCGGCGGACGCCCCGCCGGCAGGACCTCGCGGTACACGGCGTCTTCCTGCTCGCCGCGGTCTGGGTGACCAGCCGGATCTGGGCCGACCCGGCCGGTCGGGTCGCCTCGCTCTACAGCAGCGACCCGGCGCAGGTGCAGTTCTTCCTCGCCCACTCGGTGCGGGTGGTGCTGCACGGCGAGTTCCCGTTCTACACCGACCAGTTCAACTACCCCGACGGGGTCAACCTGATGGCGAACACCGCCATTCTGGCGCTCGGCATCCCGATGGTGCCGGTGACTCTCCTCTTCGGACCGGCCGTGTCCTTCGTGACGCTGGTGACGCTCGGCCTCGCCGGCACCGCCGCCGCCTGGTACCACGTGCTCTCCCGACACGTCGTACGGACCCGGCTGGCCGCCGCGGTCGGCGGCTGGTTCTGCGGGTTCTCGCCGGCGATGCTCTCGCACGCCAACTGGCACCCCAACATCATCTCCCAGTTCCTGCTGCCGTTCATCGTGTGGCGGGTGCTGGTGCTGACCCGCGCCACCCGCCCGGTCCGCGACGGCGCGCTGCTCGCCCTGCTGGTCACCGTCCAGGCGTTCATCAACGAGGAGATCCTCCTCTTCACCGCGCTGGCCTGCGGCGTCTTCCTGCTCGCCGTGCTCGCCCAGCGGCGCGACCGCTGGTCGGCCGCGTGGCGCCCGCTCGCCACCGGGCTGGCGGTCTGCGCGCTGCTGGCCGGGGCGCTGCTGGCGTACCCGCTCTGGGTGCAGTTCGCCGGGCCGATGGCGTACCACGGGCTCAGCGACACGGTCCGCGACTACGGCAACGACATCGCCGCGTTCTTCGCCCCCGGCTCGCCCACCCTCGGCGGCAGCGAGCGGGCCAACGTCAACCTCGCCCCGAACTACTCCGAGGAGAACGCCTTCTTCGGCTGGAGCCTGTCGCTGCTGGCCGTCGGCATCGTGGCCTGGCTGCGGCGCGAGGTGGTGGTCCGGGCGCTCGCGGCGACCGGGCTGTGCTTCGCGGTGCTCTCCCTCGGCGAGCGGGTGTCCTGGTGGGACCGGGACCTCGGCACCGGCCCGTGGGAGCTGCTGGTCCGGCTGCCGCTGCTCGACGCGGTGGTGCCCACCCGGTTCGGCCTGATCACCACCGTGGTGATCGGGGTGCTGCTGGCCCTGGCGGTCGAGCGGGCCTGGTCGCTGCGGACGCCCGAGCGGCGGACCGTGCGGACGCTGGCAGTCGCCGGCCTGGTCCTCGCGCTGCTGCCGATCGCGCCGATGCCGCTGCAGGTCACCACCCGCCCGGCGGTGCCGCGGTTCATCACCGCCGACCGCTGGCGCGAGTACGTCGGCCCGGACCAGACCCTGGTGTCGGTGCCGGTGCCCAGCATGGGCAACACCCACGCGATGCGCTGGGCCGCCAGCACCAACCTGGACTTCAAGATCCCCGGTGGTTACTTCCTCGCCCCGCGCAACGGCGTGACCGGCGACCCGGGCCGGTTCGGCGGGCGGCCGAGCGGCATCGGCGACCTGCTCGAGGAGGTGGCCACCACCGGCCGCACGCCGAAGCTGGACGACCGGCAGCGCCGCCGCTGCCTGGACGAGCTGCGGCACTGGCGGGCCGCCGTCGTGGTGCTGCCGCTGGGCCAGCAGAACGCCGAGCCGCTGCGGCGTACCGTCGAGCAGCTGGTCGGCCCCGGCCGGCAGGAGCTGGACGTGTGGTTGTGGGACGTCCGGACACTGACCGACCGGTCGGCCTGACCGCCGCCCAGTCGGTGAAGGTCGTCTGGGGCGGCCAGTCCTTCACCTACACCCTGCCGGCCCGGACGACCGCCACCTTCACCTGGTCGGGCACCCAGTCCG
>NZ_JAEVHJ010000340.1:0-6839 GCF_016802855.1 Micromonospora sp. ATA51
GGCACAACTGGACGATCGGCGCACCGATCAAGCGATCATTGATCGCCTACGATCACTAGCCCCTGCTGACCAGGAGCGAAATTCCGGTCAACGATCTAGGCCGGGGGCGTGCTGACCAGGGTCCCCCCTGGTGATCCCGTCGATGCCCGGCTCCGGCTTCTCCGGCAAGCCGAGTGCCCGGCTGGGGCCCCGAGGGCATCGCGAGGACCACATCCTCGAACAACTCGACCCGTGGCTCGCCCGAGCCCTCTCCCCCGGCCGACACACCGCCACCATCCAGGCACCGACGTCCGGCCTGGTGCTTCTCGATCGTCACTCAGTCAGCCGTCGAACCGCTCCCAGGCAAAGTTCGAATCGCGAAGCGGGCGGAGCGCCGACCGATGCGGCTCCCGGCGTACACCTCGACCGAGCCACCTCGGGGGCGGCGGTTGTGACGACCAAGCCGTTCCCGGTGGGATCCGAAGCCGGCGATGCTGTGTCTCCTACCGGGCGCTGTTCCGCGGGCGGCCCCTGCACGCATTCTGACGAGTGGAGACAGGACCCGAGCAGGAGGTAGGAGCGGTGCGTCGGACGCATCTGAACGTCGCGTCGTGCAGGGCGGCAACGAGCGGCAGTTCTGCATTCCTCAATCGGGCGCAGCGCGAGCTGCTGCCTGCCCTGCTTGAGCTTGGCTGACAGGCGCATGCAGACTGGTGGCATGACGCGAGGCATTGCCCTGGTCCGGCGACCCAGCGACCGGCTGGCCGAGGGGCTGGTCACCCACATCGAGCGCAGCGACGTGGACGTCGCGCAGGCCCGGCGTCAGCACGAGGCGTACCGGGCCGCGCTCGCCGAGGCCGGCTGGCAGGTGCGCGAGGTCGCCCCCGCCGATCACTGCCCCGACTCGGTGTTCGTCGAGGACACCGTCGTGGTCTGCGATGGCCTGGCGGTGATCACACGGCCGGGCGCGCCACAGCGCCGTCCGGAGATCCCCGGCACGGAGAAGGCGGTACGCGAGGCCGGGCTGGAGGTCGTACGCATCGAGGCTCCCGGGACGCTGGACGGCGGCGACGTGCTGCAAATCGGCACCACCGTGTACGTGGGCCGAGGCGGCCGCACCAACGGCGAGGGCCTCGCCCAGCTGCGCGCCCATCTGGCGACCCGCGGGCGCACGGTAATCCCGGTCCCGCTGCGCGACGTGCTGCACCTCAAGTCGGCCGTGACCGCGCTGCCCGACGGCACCCTGCTCGCGCTGCCGGAACTGCTCGACGCGACCGCGCTCCGGCAACCCATGCGCACGGTCGACGAGGAGGCCGGCTGCCACGTCGTACCACTCGGTGACGACCTCGTGCTGCTGGCCGCGTCGGCGCCACGCACCGCGGCGCTCGTGGCGGACCTCGGCTTCACGCCGGTCATCGTCGACATCGGCGAGTACGAGAAGCTCGAGGGCTGCGTCACCTGCCTGAGCGTGCTGATCCCCCGGGTCTGACCCACGCCCCCAGCCGGACCCGGTCGGCGGCTACTTATCTACTGGTGGTACGACCGCAGCCCGGCCAGGCTTGGTCGAGGTGACCGGTGGGGTCGCTCTTTCAGCGGCTGCCCACCGCGGTTTGGTGTGGCTCTCATCTGGCATGCGTCCTGCCGGTCACCGTGGCGCGGAGAGGCTCAAGAGAGGTCTGCCCAGCTCGAAGTAGCGCTGCCCTCCTCGCCGGATTCAGCCCCGGTCTGATTGAGGAGGACGAGCGTGGGACAGGTCATCATCGGTATGGATCCGCATAAGCGGTCCGCGACCATCGAGATCATCAACGACCGCGAGAAGGTCCTCGCGCAGGGCCGGTTCGGCACCGACCGCGACGGCTACCAGACGATGCTGAAGCTCGGCCGGCAGCACAAGGACCGGATCTGGGCGGTGGAGGGCTGCAACGGCATCGGCCGGCACATCGCTCAGCGCCTCGTCGCGGACGGCGAAACGGTGGTGGACGTGCCGGCGAAGCTGTCCGCCCGGGCCCGGGTGTTCGACACCGGCCAGGGCCGCAAAACCGACCCGGTCGACGCCCACAGCGTCGCCGTCGCAGCCCTACGCAGCAAGGGTCTACGGCAGGTCACCGTCGACGACACGACCGTTGCACTGCGGCTGCTCGTCGACCGCCGCGACGGTCTCGGCCACGCCCGCACCGACCTGCTCAACCGCATCCACAAGCTTCTGCTGGAACTGCTGCCCGGTGGGGCGAAGAAGTTCCTGTCCGCCCCGCAGGCCCGCGCCCTGCTCAACACGATCCGGCCGCGTGATCTGGTCGGGCGCACCCGCCGCCGGCTCGCCTCCGAGCTGATCACCGAACTGGTCCAGGTCGACAAGAAGATCAAGGCCGCGGACAAGGAACTGACCGAGCTCGTCGAGACCACCGGCAGCAGCCTGCAGGACCTCAACGGCACCGGCCCCTCCGGCGCCGCCCGCCTGATCGGCGACGTCGCGGACATCAGCCGCTTCGCCACCCGCGGGCACTTCGCGTCCTGGAACGGCACCGCACCCCTGGACGCCTCATCCGGCGACCAGCAACGCCACCGCCTGTCCCGGGCCGGGAACCGGCGCATCAACCGGGCCCTGCACATCATGGCCGTCGTCCAGTTACGCCACGACACCGAAGGCCGCGCCTACTACCGGCGCAAACTCGCCGCCGGCAAAACACCGATGGAGGCCATGCGCACTCAAGCGCCGGCTGTCCGACATCGTCTACAAGCAAATGATCAAAGACGCCAAGAAAGCCGGGACGGGCCCGGGAGGACACGTGGGGGCGACTCTTCAATCCAGCGCGGCCGACCCGATCCCCATGATCGACACTTCGGAACAGTCACTTCCCGGACCCGCCGAACCCCAGCCTAGAACACCACTCCTCGCCGCCTCTTGACACAGAGGGGTGCCAGATGAGCGGACCCGATCTCGCTCTCGCCCGAGCGCTCTGGGTCAAGGCTGGCTGGTTCAGGCGTTCGCCAGCGGCAGATCGCCTGCATGTGCCGACTTACCCAGAACTATCCGACCTCCGTAGGTCGCACGGGACGGACGGCGCGGCATCCGGCTGTGGCTGCTGTAACCGCAGATCGAGGCCGCGGAGATAATCACGCGCGATTAGCAAGAGATGCAGGCTGCGTTGATCTTGTCGTCGCGGGGGCGAGGCGACCGGGGCGCCGGTCGGGCGATGTACGGGCCGGAGGTCCGTGCCCGGACACCGTCGGGGTCCGGGGACTTGACCGGACCGGCAGGGCGCAGTCAGCGCAGCCGGGTCTTCCAGTCCTCCGGTACCCGCCCCCGGGGACCGGGGGCGGGCTGGTCGAGCGGGTGCGAGTGCGGCTCGGCCAGCTCCGGCCCGTCGCCGTAGAACTGGTCGTTGGAGTAGTCCCAGAACCACGACTCGCCGGGTTCGAAGCTTTGGATGACCGGGTGACCCGTCGCGGCTGCGTGAGCGGTCGCGTGCTGGCTCGGCGAAGAGTCGCAGCAGCCGACGTGGCCGCAGGCCGCACAGCGGCGCAGGTGGAACCACCACCCGCCGGAGGACTCGCACTCCACGCAGCCCGGGCCGCTCGGTGGCACGGCAGCGTCGATCGCCGCGGTCACGGCCTGCGGCTCCGGCTCGGGCTTGGTCTGGTCACCCACGATTGGTTCCCTCCCGGCTCACGGCCTCCGACGGTCGGACCGATCCGCACGTGTCCCGCCTGGTCGCCCCGGCCTCGCAGTCTGGCACCCGAAAGCGTCGGCCCCGCACCCCGACCCCGCCGGGTGTGCCGGCCGGCACTCAGCCGAGGGGTCTGAGGATCGGTGCGGTGTCGGGAGGTCCCGGCCGGGTCCGACGGCGTGGCGATAGCTCACCGGCCTGACCGACGGGACGGCCGGACTTCTGCCGTTGCTGGCGTACCCTGCCCGCCAGCTGGTGGCCGGCGGCGAGCCCGTCGGCTGGACCGGCCCGGCACGGCGCCCCGCCCGTCGCTGGGCCGCAGGACCGGTCCGGCGGCCAAAGCCAGGTGCGCTTTCACGCTTGGACTGCGGTTCGAGGGAGGCGTGACGTGGCGGTGTCACTGCGTTCCGCTCGGGTAGTCCGTTCCATGGGGTGCGGACGGATCGCGGAGCACGGCTTCTTGGCCGATGGTCGCAGCGCGGTGCTGGTGGACCGCACCGGGTCGGTGAACTGGTGGTGTCCTGCGCGCTTCGACGCTCCGTCGGTGTTCGCCCGCCTGCTTGATGATGATGCCGGGCACTGGGTGATCCGTCCCGCGGGTAGGTTCAGCACGGACCGGGCCTACCTGACCGATACGCTCGTGCTTCGTACCGTCTTCACCACCGCGACGGGCAGCGTGGCGGTGACCGACGCGCTGGCCCTCGAACCGGGTGCGCGGGGCCATGAGGTCGGTCTGCACTCGCCGAGGGTGCTGGCCCGGGTAGTGCGGTGACTCTCCGGCGAGGTCCCGCTGCGCTTGCACTACCGGCCACGGTTCGAGTACGGCCGGATGGTCCCCCAGCTGGTACGGCAGGACGACGCGTTGGTCGCCAGTGCCGCGTCGGCCCGGCTGGATCTGCGCGCGTCCATCCCACTGGTGTGCGAGGTCGGGGAGGCGTTCGGGTCGTTCACCGTACGAGCCGGCGAGACGCGTCACTTCACCCTGGGGTACGCGCCGGCGTACGACGCCGGCCCGCCAGCGGTGCTCGATGCCGAACAGGTGATCGACAATGCCGTCGCAGGCTGGCGCTCCTGGATGGGCCTGCACGACTACCGTGGTCTCTAGCCGGAGCAGGTGCGACGCAGCGCGCTGGTGGTGCAGGGCATGACCTACCGGCCCAGTGGTGCCGTGGTGGCCGCCCCGACGATGTCCCTGCCCGAGGAGTTGGGCGGCGAGCGCAACTACGACTACCGCTACGGCTGGGTACGCGACTTCAGCCTCACGCTGGAGGCGCTCTGGCGCGTGGCCTGCACCGACGAGCTCAACCTGCACGTCGGGTGGTTGACACGGTCGATGGGCATGAACGAGGGCATCGTGCCGATCATGTACGGGGTGGAGGGCGAACGGGACCTCACCGAACACCACCTCGAGCACCTGGCCGGCTTCTCCGGCAGCCGACCGGTACTGGTCGGCAACGACGCCTGGCGACAACGGCAGAACGACGTGCACGGTGAGCCGCTCAGCGCCGCCTGGCTGATGCGGGAGCACCTCGACCCGATGCCGCCGGACATCCGCCAACTGCTGCGCGCGATGACCGAGCGGGCCGCGCGGGACTGGCACCTGCCGGACGCCGGGATGTGGGAGGCACGCGACGCCGAACGCCACTACGTGTCGTCGAAGGTGCAGTGCTGGACGGCGTTGGACCGAGCCGTCCGCTTCGGGTCTCACCTGGGATCCGAGGCGGACGTCGCCAGGTGGGCAGCGGCACGGGACGAGGTACGACGAGCCGTGCTGACCCGGGGCTGGAGCGACCGGCAGGCGGCATTCACCGCGGCCTTCGACACCGATGAACTGGATGCGTCGGTGCTGCTGATGCCGATGGTCGGCTTCCTTCCCGCCGACGACGCGAGAATCCGTTCCACCATCCGGATGATCGAGGAGAGGTTGTCCCACGACGGCCTGCTGCGCCGCTGGCAGGGCGACCCCGCCGGCTTCGTGATCTGCTCCTTCTGGCTGGTCAGCTGCCTGGCGCTGGCCGGCGAGCGCGACCGGGCCGGGCAGCTTTTCGAGCGGCTCGCCGACCGGGTCAACGACCTGGGCCTGTTCGCCGAGCAGATCGACCCGTACAGCGGGGAAGCCCTGGGCAACTTTCCCCAGGCGTTCTCACACATCGGCCTCATCAACGCCGCCGGAGACCTCACCGACCTGGACGCCGGGCGCCACGACCTTCCGCCGGCACCAGAGCGGCTCATCCCCGCCAGCCAGAAGGCGGTCGGCCGGTGAACGACCACTGCCACAATTGGGCCGTCATAGTCCAGCCGAAGTCACCGCCAGGGCAGCCGCCGCGACCGGCGACGCAGCCGCGGACTGGGCGGGCACTCGCTCCATGAGATCGAACGCCGCGCCGCCCGCAAATCCCGGGTGACGCCCGGAGACCTCAGTCCCCGGTGGAACCGGCAGCCTCGACGATCGAGACGGGAGTGCCAAGTTCGACGGTACGGGAGACGGTGCAGAGCCGTTCGTGCGACTGCTGCAGCGACCGGGGCAGCGCCTCGCGCGCCCGGTCGCCGTCCGCGCCCACCGGGAACGTCACGGTGAACTCGACCCTGAGGTTCTGCATCCGGTTTCCCCCGACCTCGTCCCGGATTTTGTCGCCAGTGACTTCGACGGAGAACTGAGTCGGCTCGGCGCGGCGGCTGGTGATGTGGTCCACGTCTATCGCAGTGCAGCCGCCGATGGCAGCCAGCAGCAGTTCCACCGGCGTGAAGCTGGCGTCCTCGCCCGTGCCCATCGACAACGATCCGCCGCGGACATTCCGCGCGACGTACTTCCCCAGGCTGGTGCGCTCGATCTCCACCGAGCGGAAGGTGTCCTCACTCATGACGGGGAAACTACCTTCTGGTCCCCGAGCCACCGGCCTGACCGGCCGATCGGCCCATCCTCAACCGTCGAGACCGCCATGCTCGAGTCGAACGACTGGGGCGACGACGACTGGGGCGTCTGCAACGGCGTCGGCGCCAACCTGCTCGGTGTCCTGCTCATGGAGCGTCGCGGCGTCATCCAACCACTCGAACCTGAACCACGAGTCCGTGCCAACGTGGACATCAGCGAGAGGGATGATGCGGACGTGGCCAATGACAGCGGTTATCTGCTCGACAATCAGCAGGCGGAAGCGGGGACTCGCTTTGGCGCCCTGGCGGCGCTGTTCAACC
>NZ_JAEVHJ010000341.1:0-6779 GCF_016802855.1 Micromonospora sp. ATA51
GGTGGGGTCAGGCGCGGGTGGGGTTGTCGGTGGGGGTGCGGCGTTGGGCGAAGGCGGCGAAGGCCGTCAGGGATTCCGGGTTGGCCAGGGCGCCCTTGGCGGCCGCCGAGTCCACCGGGGTGCCGGTGAGGATCTTCTTGACCGGGACCTCCAGCTTCTTCGCCGAGAGGGTGCGCGGGACGGCGCGGACCTGGTGGATCTCGTCGGGGATGTGCCGGGGCGACAGGGCGGTACGCAGCTCGCGGCAGATCTTCTTCCGCAGCTCGTCGTCCAGTTCCAGGCCCTCGGCGAGCACCACGAAGAGCAGCAGCTCCCCCGCGCCGCCCTGGTCGTCCTCCAGGTGCACCACCACCGAGTCGACGACCTCGTCCAGCCCCTCCACCACCGAGTAGAACTCGGCGGTGCCCAGCCGGACGCCGCCCCGGTTCAGGGTGGCGTCGGAGCGGCCGGTGATGACGCAGCCGCCACGCTCGTTGATCGTGATCCAGTCCCCGTGCCGCCACACCCCGGGGTAGACCTCGAAGTACGCCTCGCGGTAGCGGACGCCGTCCGGGTCGTTCCAGAAGCCCACCGGCATGCTCGGCATCGGCGCGGTGATCACCAGCTCGCCCAACTCCCCGATGACCGGGGTGCCGTCGGCCGAACGGGCCTCCACCTTCGCGCCCAGCGCCCGGCAGGTGATCTCCCCGGCGTGCACCGGCAGCAGCGGCACGCCGCCGACGAAGCCGGTGCAGACGTCCGTGCCGCCGGAGAGGGACTGCAACTGCAGGCGGTCGCCGACGTTCTCGTACACCCAGGTGAAGCCCTCGGCGGGCAGCGGCGCCCCGGTCGAGCCGACGCCGTGCAGCGCGGAGAGGTCGGCGATCTCCTTCGGCACCAGGTTGGCCTTGCGGCAGGCCAGCAGGAACGGCGCGGAGGTGCCGAAGTACGTGGTGCCGGTCTCCGCGGCCAGCCGCCACAGCGCGCCCAGGTCCGGGTGGCCCGGGTTGCCGTCGAAGAGCACGATGGTGGCGCCCACCGCCGGCCCGGAGACCAGGAAGTTCCACATCATCCAGCCGGTGGTGGTGAACCAGAAGAACCGGTCCGCCGGGCCCAGGTCGTGGTGCAGGGCGAGCATCTTCAGGTGCTCCAGCAGGATGCCCCCGTGGCCGTGCACGATCGGCTTGGGCAGCCCCGTGGTGCCGGAGGAGTAGAGCACGTACAGCGGGTGGTCGAACGGCACCGGGGCGAAGGCCAGCGGCTGGTCGGTCGGCGCGGCCAGTTCGGCCCAGGAGAGCGCGCCCTGCGGCGGGACGCCGGCCGGGTCGAGGTACGCGATGCCCACGGTGTGCCGGAGCGACGGCAGCGCGGCCCGGATCGCGGCGACCTCACCGCGCCGGTCCACCGGCTTGTCGCCGTACCGGTAGCCGTCGACCGCGACCAGCACCTTGGGCTCGATCTGCTGCCAGCGGTCGGTGACGCTGCGGGTGCCGAACTCCGGCGCGCAGGACGAGAAGATCGCACCGAGGCTGGCCGTGGCCAGCAGCAGCATGTACGTCTCGGGGATGTTCGGCGCGTACGCCGCGACCCGGTCGCCGGGGCCGACGCCGAGCCGGCGCAGCCCGGCCGCCACCCGGCGGACCTGCTCGCGCAGCTCCGCGGCAGTGAGGGTGACCGGCGGCCGGGTCTGCCCGTGCGCGATCACCACCGGGTCGTCGTCGCCCCGGCCGGGCATCCGCAGCACGTTCTCGGCGTAGTTGAGCGTGGCCCCGGGGAACCAGCGGGCGCCGGGCATCGCCGGGTCGGTCAGCGTCGCGGTCGGCGGGGTGTGCGCGACCACGTCGAAGTAGTCCCAGATCGACCGCCAGAACGCGTCGAGGTCGGTGACCGACCACTGCCAGAGCGCGTCGTAGTCGGCGAACTCCAGCCCCCGGTGCTCGGCCAGCCAGCGCAGGTAGTCACCGATCCGGGACCGCTCGCGCACGTCGGCCGGCGGCGTCCACAGCACGTCACCCACTGCTCCACCCTCCCTGCGGCCCGCACGACTCTGTGACATGGGCCGTGCCGCCATCTTGCCCTACCTCGCAGCGTCATTCTCCGCACCGGGTGCCGCCCAGGGGGCGTGGCCGGCCCACACGCCCCGCCCGGCGGGTATGTGGACCGGGGGCGTCAGCCGGCGCGGTGGGCCTGGATCGCCCGGCGCCTGGCCAGCCGGTGCGCCCGGCGGATCTCCGCCTCCCGGAACCGCCGCTCGTCCTCCGGGGTCTCCGGCAGGACCGGCCGGACCGGCCGCGGCGCGCCGCCCACGTCCACCCCCACGAAGACCAGGTACGCGGTGGCCACCCGGACGGGCTCGTCCTCGGCCGAGTCCCACCGCTCGGCGACCACCCGCACGCCCACCTCCATCGAGGTGTTGCCGGTCCAGTTCACCTGGGCGTGGGCGTGCACCAGGTCGCCCACCCGGACCGGCTCGGAGAAGACGATCTCGTCGATCGAGGCGGTGACCGCGGTGCCGCCGCTGTGCCGCGCCGCGGCCGCCCCGGCCACGTCGTCGACGAACTTCATCAGTACCCCACCGTGCACGGTCCCGTACAGGTTGACATCGACCGCGGTCATGATCCGGCTGAGCGTGACCCGGGAGTACGACGTCGGCTTGCCGGCCGGCCCGGTGGAGGGATGATCTGTCATGCCGAAAACGGTACGGTGCGCGGATGCGACATCTCTGGAGCTTCCTCGCCGGGTTGGTGGTGGCGCCCGTCACCTGGGTGCTGATCACCCTCGGACAGGACGGATCGGGCAGCACCATCGACCGTTGGGTGGAGATCAAGGCCTCCTCCACGGCCAATCTGATCGAGCCGGCCGTCTACCTCGGTGTGGCCGGCATCCTGCTCGGCCTGCTCGGCACGCTGCGCTTCTCGCCGCTGGGTGCGCTCGTCGCCGGGCTGCTGCTGGTCACCCCGTACGTCGGGATGTTCATCGCGCCGTTCACGGTCCGGGACTGGATCCCCGACGGCTGGAAGGCGCTCGGGGACCCGCTGCCGCTGCGCCAGCCGGTGGAGAACGGCACGCTGTTCCTGATCGGCGTGCTGCTGCTGATGGCGGCCTTCAGCGCGCAGCGCTGGCGGCGGTGGCCGGCGTCGCCGGCCGAGGCGGAGCTGACCTCGGCCGACAAGCCGGCCGAGAACACCTTCGCGCTCAGCGACTGGCCGCCGTCCGGCGCCCGGAACGAGCAGGACACCACCCCGCCCACCCTCGGCTATCCCGACCCGACCCCCACCGACCCGCTGCCCCGCCGGAACACCGGCGAGTCGCCGTGGTCCGCGCCGCCGCGCGCCGCCACGCGACCGGAGGGCACCACCGAGACCCGATGACCGTTGCGGGCGGGCCGGAGGACCCGGCCCGCCGCCCGAACGGTTCCGCCCGGTCAGCCCTTGAGCAGCTGGCGGGCCATGACGATGCGCTGGACCTGGTTGGTGCCCTCGTAGATCTGGGTGATCTTGGCGTCCCGCATCATCCGCTCGACCGGGTAGTCGCGGGTGTAGCCGTACCCGCCGAGCAGCTGCACCGCGTCGGTGGTGATCTCCATGGCGGCGTCCGAGGCGAAGCACTTCGCGGCCGCGCCGAAGTAGGTCAGGTCCGCGTCGCCACGCTCGGACTTGCCGGCCGCGGTGTAGGTGAGCTGCCGGGCCGCCTCCAGCTTCATGCCCATGTCGGCGAGCATGAACTGGATGCCCTGGAACTCGGCGACCGCCTTGCCGAACTGCTTGCGCTCGCTCACGTACCCCTTGGCGTAGTCCAGCGCGCCCTGCGCGATGCCGACCGCCTGGGCGGCGATGGTGACCCGGGTGTGGTCCAGGGTCTTCATCGCGGTGGCGAAGCCGGTGCCCTCGGCGCCGATCATCCGGTCCGCCGGGATCCGGACGTTGTCGAGGTAGACCTCGCGGGTCGGGGAGCCCTTGATGCCCAGCTTCTTCTCCGGCGCGCCGAAACTGACCCCGGCGTCGGACTTCTCCACCACGAAGGCGGAGATGCCCCGCGAGCGGGCTGTGGGATCGGTCACAGCGAACACGGTGTAGTACTCGGAGACGCCGGCGTTGGTGATCCACCGCTTCACGCCGTTGAGCACCCAGTGATCGCCGTCCCGCACGGCCCGGGTCGTCATGGAGGCGGCGTCGCTGCCCGCCTCCGGCTCCGAGAGGCAGTACGAGAACATCGCGTCCCCGGCGGCGACCGGGGTCAGGTACTTCCGCTTGAGCTCCTCCGAGCCGGCCAGGATCAGCGGCATGGTGCCCAGCTTGTTGACCGCGGGGATCAGCGAGGCCGAGGCGCAGGCCCGCGCCACCTCCTCGATCACGATGGCCGTGGCCAGCGCGTCCGCGCCGGCGCCGCCGTACTCCACGGGGATGTGCGGGGCGTGGAAGTCGGCGGCCCGCAGCGCGTCGTACGACGCCTTCGGGAACTCGCCGGTCTCGTCCGCTTCAGCCGCATGCGGGGCCACCTTGGCCGCACAGACCTCACGGACCGCCTCCCGGATCGCCTCGTGCTCCTCCGGCAACCGGTAGACGTCGAACGACTGCTCTGCGGCCATGTTGGCCCCTCCCCTTCACCGCTATCATGCCCAGTCTGTAGCGCCTGAGAACCGCCGACCGCGCAGAGTGAAGGATAGCGACCGGCGTTCTGGTGCTCCTTGCCGCCGCGTAGGCTCGTGCGTGACAGGCGTCGACGTCGACCGGCGACCACAGAACGTCCCCCAACCGGTGCCCGGCCAGGCGCCGCAGCCGAACGCGACGCAAGGAAGCGCCGCCAGTGCGAGCGGAGAAGACAGGCGTGACGATCCCGTACCCGAACACCCAGCCGGTGCCGGCCATCGCCGCAGTGACCCCGCCCTCCGGCGCGGCCCGGCCCAGGGTGACCTTCCTCGGCACCGGTTACCTCGGTGCGACGTACGCCATCTGCTACGCGGAGCTCGGCTACGAGGTGCTCGGCTTCGACGTCGACGTCGACAAGATCGCCAAGCTGAACGCCGGCGAGGTGCCGATCCACGAGCCCGGCCTGGACGAGCTGCTGCGGCGCAACCTGGCCGCCGGCCGGCTGCGGTTCAGCACCGACATCGCCGAGACCGCCGAGTTCGGCGACGTGCACTTCATCTGCGTGGGCACCCCGCAGCGCGCCGACGGCATGGGCGCCGACCTGTCCTACGTCGAGGCGTCGGTGACCAGCCTGGCCCAGCACCTGACCCGCAAGGCGCTGATCGTCGGCAAGTCCACCGTCCCGGTCGGCACCGCCGAGTGGGTCGAGCAGCTCGTCGGCAAGCACACCCCCGCCGACCTCGGCGTCGAGGTGGCGTGGAGCCCCGAGTTCCTCCAGGAGGGCTTCGCCGTCGACGACGTGCTGCGCCCCAACCGGATCGTGGTCGGCGTCAAGAGCGAGTGGGCCAACGGCATGCTCTACGCCGCCCACAAGGGCGTCTTCGACCTGGCCGCCACCGAGGACCGCGAGGTCCCCCTGGTGGTCACCGACTTCGCCACCGCCGAGCTGGTCAAGGTCGCCGCGAACGCCTTCCTGGCCACCAAGATCTCGTTCATCAACGCGATGGCCGAGGTCTGCGAGGCCGCCGGCGGCGACGTCACCCAGCTGGCCCGCTCGATCGGGTACGACCCCCGGATCGGCAACCGCTTCCTCCAGGCCGGTCTCGGCTTCGGCGGGGCCTGCCTGCCCAAGGACATCCGCGCCTTCCAGGCCCGCGCCCAGGAGCTCGGCGCCGGCGAGGCGCTGCGCTTCCTGCACGAGGTCGACCTGATCAACCTGCGCCGCCGGACCCGCGTGGTCCAGCTCGCCGCCGAGCTGCTCGGCCGCCGCTCCGGCCCGGCCGGTCCGGACCTCTCCGGCACCCGGATCGCCGTGCTCGGCGCCACCTTCAAGCCGAACACCGACGACGTCCGGGACGCCCCGGCGCTCGCGGTCGCCTCGCTGCTCGGCAAGGCCGGGGCCGACGTGCACGTCTTCGACCCGCAGGGCACCGAGAACGCCCGCCGGGCGGTGCCCGAGCTGACGTACGAGGAGACCATGACCGACGCCGTCAGCGGCGCGGACCTGGTCTGCGTGCTCACCGAGTGGGCCGAGTTCCGCAACGCTGACCCGGTCGCCCTGGGCGAGCTGGTGCGGGGCCGGCGGGTGGTCGACGGGCGCAACTGCCTCGACTCCACACTGTGGACCCAGGCGGGTTGGGAGTACCGCGGCATGGGCCGCCCCTGACCCTCACCCGACGCGTACGGCCGGCCGTGGAACTGCTCCACGGCGGCCGTTCCTTTTGTTGCCCCGAACGCATTTGTTGCCCCGAACGCATTTGTTGCCCCGAACGCATTTGTTGCCCCGAACGCGCCGCCAACGGTCGAAATCCGCGCCCGGTCAGGGCATGCTGCGACAGTGGAGGTCCACACCGCGGGCCGGCCGGACGGAGGGGTGTCGTGCAGACCTTCAGATGCGCCTCGTGCGGGCGGGAGATCAAGCCGGCCATCATCTGTCCGCACTGCGGCGCCGACCAGCCACAGTGGGCCGAGCACCTGGCGGAGATCGAGCGCTCGATCGCGGAGATGAAGGCGCGCGACGCCGAGATCGCCCGTGAACAACGGCAGATCGCCGCCAAGATGCAGGCCGCCCTCTTCCAGCGGGACATCCTCGCGCACGCCGGTGAGGAACGGATCAAGCAGGCGACCCGGCCCCGCCGGGTGCTGCGCCGCCGGCCGGGTCGCCGGCCGCCGACGGCCACCACCGGCGCGCCGCCCCGGGTGCCCCGGCAG
>NZ_JAEVHJ010000342.1:0-6761 GCF_016802855.1 Micromonospora sp. ATA51
GAACGTCGCGGCGTTGTCCGCCGGGTCGGCGTCAGCCACCGCGATGGAGTCCCACCGCGTGCTGAGCTCGAACGTGACGCTGCCCAGGTCGCCGGCGGTCGTGCCCGGCTCGGCGCGGAGCAGTACGTCGAAGCTCCGCTCCTCACCGGCCATGAACCGCCCGCCCGGCACCACGAAGTTCGTGAAGAAGCTCGGCAGGTCCTGCGGGTCGGTCCCCCAGATCGCCACCCCCGCCGGCAGCGAGGTCGCGTCGACGTAGAGGAAGTCGTGCGCCGCGTCGCCGGACCAGCGCACGGTCACCGGCAGCCGACCCTGATAGCTGCCGTCCTCCTGCCGTACCAGAGTGGCCGCGCCCGCCGTGGTGATCGACGCCCGCGCCTGGCTGTCCTGGACGTACGGGACCGGGTTGCGCAGCGAACCCGAGGTGGAGCGGAAGCGCGCGACGAAGCTCTCCCCGTCGGCGACCTCCGGGCTGCCGTCGCCGACGTTGACCGAGACCTGGCCCCCTGTCGCGGTCATCGCCACGTCGCGTGGCGTGGTGAGGGCCTGGAAGGCGACCGAGAACGTCCGCCGCTCGCCCGGCTTCAGGTTGGGACCGGGCACCAGGCAGTTGACGACCCGCCGGTTGTCCTGCAACCCCTGGAAGCCGCACGGGCTGTCCGGCGACAGGTTGCCGATCGAGCCGGCGACCGGCTCGACGATCGTGACACTGAAGTAGGTGTCGACCCGACCCAGGTTGGTGACTGTGATCGGCAGGTCGCCCCGGTAGCCGCGCTCGGTCGGGTCGAGCACCAGCCGGCCCACCGAGACGTCGGCGTCGAGGCCGCCACCGGCGGGTGCGGCCGCGGCGGGTGCGGCGAACCCCAGCAGCGCCGTGGCTGAGCCGAGCAGGACGGTCGCCAGCCGGCGTCCGGTACGTGTGGTCATGTTGATGTCCTCCCGTGTTCCCCGTTGCCGCGACGGTCGTCCGCCGCGGTGTCCCCGGTAGCACGCAATGGCCTCGGACCGGGTTGCGGCGGCTGCTGTCGGGAACGCGACTGGTCGAAAGTCTTGACGACGAACCTGCCGGCTGGAAGGCGGCGGGAACTGCGTACGCCCCCGGGCACCCGGCGGGCCGTACCGGAGAATCGCGATCACCGGTAGTGGTAGCGGTCCTCGTTGTTCTCCCGCGACGGATCCAGCAGCGGGTCGGCGTCGGTGCCGATCGGCGTGACCTCGGCGATGCCGGTGCCACTGCTGGTGTTCGAATTCCGGAGCCCGAACTGGAAGATGCGCGTCGCGCCCGGGCCGAGCGGGCCGAACCGGCAGGTGATGGGGCCCTTGGGCGGCGGCCCGCCCTGGCAGGCGGACCAGTCACCGCCGTCCGCCGTGGTCCCCACCTGCATCCGCAGGTGCACCTCGACCAGGTTGGCCGGGGCCTGGCTGAGGTTCCGGACGGTGACAGTGATCGTGCCGGTCCGCGTGCCGTCGGCGTTCTTCGGCCCCCAGGCCAGGTCGGTGGCGGTCACCGAGAGGTCGGCCAGGTGCGGGTTCGGGCCGAAGGAGGTGGGCCCGTCAACCTGGGTGAACCGCTCGCCGGTCCAGCGGTACCCCCGCCACTGGCGCTGGGACCAGTCGAGCGACCAGCCGCCACCGGGCGCCAGGTCCGCCATCTCCACGCGGATCGTCCCGCCGCCGGTGACCTCGACCGCCAGTAGCCATTCCGGGTTGGGGCGCGCGGAACGGGTCACCTGCCCGAGCGTGACGATCCGGCCGCGCTCGTCCCGGTCGAACGCCACCACCTGCGACGGCCCGTGCTGCCCCACGAGGCAGCGGAGCAGGGCGAGCGTCTCGTCCCGGCCGTCCCCGTCAACGTCCCCGTGGTCCAGCCCCTCCAGCAGCACGTCCCCCTCGGTGCGGTACGTGGCCGAGAGTCGCGTCGGGCCCGCCTCGCAGACCGGGTTGGGCAGCCAGGCGGGGAGGTCCAGCCGGGCGGCGAGGAGTTGGGCGCGGGTGATCCGGCCGTCCGGTGCCGCCGGGGTGGGGCTGGCGGTGCTCGGCGTCGGTGACGGGGCCGGCGAAGTCGGCGAGGCGAGGCGGGCACCGGTGACGTCGTCCAACGGCGGTCCTGGGCCGGCCGGGCCGCGGATCGTGCTGCCGGTCCAGGGCCGCGTGCGCGCGACCGGGACGGCCACGGCGAGCACCACCGCCGTCGCGGTGGCGACCACCGCCCGCCGGCGCCGCCGCCGGACGGTCTCCCGTACGGCGCCCGGACCGGCCGGGTGCACCGCCGACACGACCGCCTCGCGGTACGCGGCGAACTCGCCGCTGACCAGCATCTCGTCGAACTCACTCATGGTGGTTCACCTCGTTCGTGGCGAGCTGGGCCGCCAGCGCCGCCCGGCCGCGGTGCAGCCAGGACTTGACCGTGCCCTCCGGCACCTGTTCCTGCTGGGCGATCTGTGTGACGGAGAGATCCGCCAGGTAGTGCAGCACCACGGCCCGCCGATGGTTGGCCGGCAGCAGCGCCAGGGCGGCGGCCAGCGCCACCCGGTCCGGGCCGGGCCCGGGCACGTGCTCCTCGCGCTGCCGCAGGAGCCACGTCTGGGCGGTCCGCAGCCGCCGCCACCGGCTGGTGGCCAGGTTCCAGGCGACCCGGCGTACCCAGGCGACCGGATCGTCGTAGCGGGACACCCGCGACCAGCGGGCGAAGGCCCGGCAGAACGCCTCCTGCACCAGGTCCTGCGCCTGCGACAGGTCACCGCAGTACGCGGTGAGCTGGAGCGTCAGCGACCGGAAGTGCGCGTGGTACAGCTCGTCGAAACCGACCCCGTCGGTCCGCTCCCGGTCCTTCCGCCGGCCCGTGGCTCCCTCGGGTGGCGGCTCGTCGAGCCTCGGTTCCCCCGTCACCATCATCTGGTCCTCCCCGTGCCGTCGCCGCCGACGCGGTCGACGCTCGTCACACGTCTCGATGCTCCCGACGGTTGCGCCGGTTGCCGCCCGAGCGCTGTGGTTGACTGTCAGATCGGGGACACGCGAGGGAGGCCCGAGGTGCAGCTACCGGCGGTGCTCGGCGAGCCGATCCGGTTCGTGCTGAACTGGGGACGGCGCTACTCGCTCTGGGTGTTCAACTTCGGCCTGGCCTGCTGCGCCATCGAGTTCATCGCCACCAGCATGGGCCGGCACGACTTCATCCGGCTCGGCGTGATCCCGTTCGCCCACGGGCCCCGGCAGGCCGACCTGATGGTGGTCTCCGGCACGGTCACCGACAAGATGGCCCCGGCGATCAAGCGACTCTACGACCAGATGCCCGAGCCGAAGTACGTCATCTCCTTCGGCGCCTGCTCCAACTGCGGCGGCCCGTACTGGGACTCGTACTCGGTGACCAAGGGCGTCGACCAGATCATCCCCGTCGACGTCTACGTGCCCGGCTGCCCGCCCCGGCCGGAGGCGCTGCTGCACGGCATCCTCCGCCTCCAGGAGAAGATCGCCGCCGAGCAGTCCGGGATCGGCGGCGTCAGCCGCCCGGACCGGCTCGCCTCGCCGGCCGACGCCGGCCCCGCGGAGGCCGCGCCACGCCCGGTGGCATCCCTCACCGCGCCACCGGTACGTCCTCCGGCCGGCTGAGGCCGGCAGTGGCCGCCGGGGATTAGCCTGCGGACCATGACCCAGTCCGCGGACAAGCGCTCCGCCTTCATCGTCGACGTGCTGACCGAGGAGTTCGGCGCGTCGATGGCGCTCGACCCGGCGGCCTTCCGCCGCAAGTTCCGCAAGATGGCGGCGTCGCCGTTCGCCTTCTACCGGGGCAGCGCCTCGCTGTTCTACGCCGACCAGCGCGCCGACTTCGCCGACGACCGGTTCCTCGACGACCGGACCAGCCGGGTCTGGATCCACGGCGACCTGCACGCGGAGAACTTCGGCACCTACATGAACGCCTCCGGGCAGCTGGTATTCAACGTCAACGACTTCGACGAGGCGTACGTCGGGCCGTTCTCCTGGGACCTGAAGCGGTTCGCGGCCAGCGTGGCGCTGCTCGGCTACGCCAAGGCGCTCTCCGACCAGGTGATCGGCGAACTGGTCAGCGGCTTCGCCCGGTCGTACCTCACCGAGCTGCGGGCCATCGCGGCCGGCGGGGACGACGCGATCGGCTCGATCACCCTGGACAACGCCGACGGGGTTCTGCGGCGGGTGCTCCAGCAGTCCCGGCTCAACACCCGGGTCGACCTGCTCGCCACGCAGACCACTATCGACGACTACGACCGCCGGTTCTTCCTCGGCGACGGCGTGTTCGAGGTCGACGGACAGACCCGGGAGAAGGTTCGCGCCGCCTTCCACGACTACCTCGGCACCCGGCCGGAGTCGGCGATCCGGCTGCGTCCGGTCGCGGCGAACATCAAGGACGTGGTGCTGCGCAAGGGCGTCGGCATCGGCTCGGCCGGCCTGCCGTCGTACAACCTGCTGCTGGAGGGGCACACCCAGGCGCTGGAGAACGACGTCGTCATCTACATGAAGCAGGCCCAGGTGCCGGCCGTGGCGCGGTACATCGACGACGAGCGGGTCCGCGGCTACTTCAAGCACCAGGGTCACCGGACCGCCGAGTCGCAGCGGGCGCTCCAGGCGTACGCCGACCCCTGGGTGGGCTTCACCGAGCTGGACGGGGTCGGCCAGCTCGTCGCCGAGGTCTCCCCGTACGCGGCCGACCTGGACTGGGCGGACGTCAACGAGCCGGAGGAGCTGGCCGGGGTCCTCACCGACCTCGGGCGGGCGGTGGCTCGCATGCACTCGGTCGCCGACGACGAGTCCAGCCACGACCTGGTCGACTACTCCACCGAGGAGGCGATCGTGGCCGCCGTCGACGCCGACGCGGACGGCTTCGTCCGGTACCTGGTCGACTTCGCGCACACGTACGGCGTCCAGGCTCGCCACGACCACCAGCTCTTCGTGGACCTGTTCCGCAACGGCAGGCTGCCCGGCGTCTGAGCCGCCCCGCCCGACTGCTCAGGCGGTGAAGTCGAGCACCACCTTGATGTCCTCCGGTCCGGTGGTGTACGCCTCGGCGTACGCCTCCACCGGCACGCGGCGGCTGATCAGCGAGTTCAGCCAGGCCTGGTCGGCCCGGGCGAGCGCCTCGGCGGCCAGCTCCCAGTGCCGCCGGTTGGCGTTGACCGAGCCGAGGACCACGTTGTTCTCCAGCACCAGGGCCCGGTTGAGCGCGCCCGCGTCGAAGTCGATGGTCCGGCCGCCGCTGGACACCCCGGTCAGGCAGACGATGCCGGTCGGCCCGGCCTTGAACATCGCGTCGAGCACCACGACCGGCGCGCCGGTGCACTCCACCACCACGTCCGGCGCGAAGTCCAGCTCGGTCACGGGCGTGGCGTGGTATGTCGCGCCGAGCGCCCGAACCAGGTCGGGCTTCGGCCCCTCGGTGGCCCGGTCCAGCACGTGCACCGACAGGCCACGCTGCGTGGCGAGCAGCGCGGCCAGCAGGCCGATCGGCCCGGCCCCGGTGACCAGCACGGTCTGTGGCTTCCACTCGGCGCGGCGGCCGATCCGCTCGATGTGGTCCCAGGCCTTCGCCACCACGCTGGTCGGTTCCAGCAGCATCCCGACCGGGGCGAGGACCGGGTCCAGGCCGACGGCGAACTTCGGCTGCACCCGCCACCGGTCCCGGGCGAACCCGGCCAGCGCCTTGATCCCGTGTTCGGTGTACTGGCCGTTGCGGCACATGTCCCACTCGTCCACGGCGCAGTTCGGACAGGGCACCGGGTCGGGGTGCCGGACGATGCCGGCCACCAGGTCGCCGGCCTGGAGGGTGCCGGTGGGGTCCTCCAGCACCCGGCCCAGCGACTCGTGGCCCAGCACCAGCCGGTCCTGGCCGGGTGGCGCTTCCCCGTAGGCCCCGGCGATGATCTCCTGGTCGGTGCCGCAGACGCCCACCGCGAGGGCCTCGACCAGGATGGCGCCCTCCTCGGGGGCGGGCTCGGGCCACTCCTCGGTCAGCCGCAGCGAATCGGGAACCCGGGGAGACACAGTCACAGCGCGCACGGGTTCATCCTTCCCGTCCCGGAGCCCGCCCGCCGGCAAAGCGACCAGATCCGCGGACCGGGAGCGCGGGCGGCCCGACACGGGTGCGGGCCGCCAGCCCTAGGATCAGCGGCATGACTCCGGAAGAGGTCGGCCAGCGGGTGGTCGCGCTACTCGCGCCCGTGGCGGCCACCGCGTCGGTCTCCGGCGGTCAGGGGTACGCCCGCGCCACGGTGGACGTACCCCCGGCGAGCTGGCGGGACGTGGTGCGCGCGGCCCGCGACGACGCCGAGCTGGCCTTCGACTTCTTCGACTGGCTGTCGGCGGTCGACGAGCTGGCCGACGGCTTCGACGTGGTGGTCCACCTCTGGTCGACCACCCGGCGGCACGGGCTGCTGCTGCGCACCCGGTTGCCCCGGGCGGCGGCGACCGTGGCGTCGGTGATCGACCTCTACCCGGGCGCGGCCTGGCACGAGCGGGAGACGTACGAGATGTTCGGCATCTCGTTCGACGGGCACGGTGAGCTGAAGCCGCTGCTGCTGCCGCCGGAGTTCGAGGGGCACCCGCTGCGCAAGGAGTTCGTCCTCGCCTCCCGGGTGGCGAAGCCCTGGCCGGGCGCGAAGGAGCCGGGCGAGTCCGAGGCCGGCGGCGGCCGCCGGCCGATCCGCCCGCCGGGCGTACCGGCGCCGGGAGAGTGGGGCACCACGCCGACCCCCGCCGGCGCGGCCGGTGTCGGCGAGGGCCCGCGCGGCGGTACG
>NZ_JAEVHJ010000343.1:0-6756 GCF_016802855.1 Micromonospora sp. ATA51
GTGGCGGTCCCCCCGCCGCGGTCCGCCCCGGCCGTGGAAGCGGATCCGGCCCCGGCCGTCCCGACCGGGAGCGAAGCGCCCACGCCGCCCGACGAGCGGTCGGGGGCGACCGAGGGCGTGCCTGCCGACGTGGCGGCCGGGCCGGCGGCGGAGGCCGGGCCGGCCGACGGGCTGACCGAGCGGGAACGGCGGATCCTCGCCTTCGAGCAGCAGTGGTGGAAGCACGCCGGGGCCAAGGAGCAGGCGATCCGGGACACCTTCGGGCTCTCCGCGACCCGGTACTACCAACTGCTCAACGCGTTGCTCGACCACCCGGCCGCGCTGGCCGCCGAGCCGGTGCTGATCGGCCGGTTGCGCCGGCTGCGCTCCTCACGCGCCCGCAACCGGCGTCGCTGACCGGCTCACTTCTCGTACGTGCACAGCGGGCGCCCGCATGGCCCCGGCCGGTCCGGGTAGGCGGGCGGCGACGGAGGGAGCGAACGGATGGGGGCACCAGACCGCCGGTACCCGATCGGGAGCCGGCCGACGCGGCCGGTCGGGGTGGCGCCGACGATGCGGGTACGCTCCGCCTCCGCCGCCGCCCCGGGTCGGCTGGAGAACGAGGACGCGGTCTTCCGCCTCGGCCCGCTGGTCGGGGTGCTCGACGGGGCGACCGTGCCGGAGGGCTTCGACACCGGGTGCGTGCACGGGCCCGCCTGGTACGTCCGGCACCTGGCCGCCCGGATCGGCCTGGCGCTCGCGGCCCGACCGGCGGCGACGCTGATGAGCAGCCTCGCGGCGGCCATCCTGGCGGTCCGCGCCGACCACGGGGGCGAGTGCGACCTCGACCATCCGGGCACCCCCTCCTCCACGGTCTGCCTGCTCCGCGAGGGCGGCGACCAGGTGGACTACCTGGTGCTCTGCGACAGCCCGCTGGTGCTGGACGCCGGCGGCCAGGTGAGCGTGGTCTCCGACGAGCGGCTGGACACCGCGATGGCGGAGCTGCGCCGCACCGCCGCCGACCTGCCCGGCGGCGAGGTCGATCCGGTGACCCGGTTCCGGCAGGCGGTCATGGTGCAGCGGGAGCGGATGAACCGGACGCACGGCTACTGGGCGGCCGCCGCCGACCCGGACGCCGCGTACCACGCGGTGACCGGGACGCTGCCGCTGCGCGGGCCCGGGGCGTTGCGCCGGGCGGCACTGCTCAGCGACGGCGCGTCCTGCGCGGTCGAGCAGTTCGGCCTCTTCGACTGGACCGGGTTGCTGGACGTGACCGCGGCCGAGGGGCCGGAGGGGTTGATCGCCCGGGTCCGCGCTGCCGAGCGCGACCACCCGGACCGGCTGCGCCGGCACAAGCGGACCGACGACGCCTCGGTGGTGTTCTGCGAGTTCGACGCGGCGGACTGAGCCGGGCCGCGACAACGGAGCGTGAGGCAGAACACGGAGGCCGTCCGACCGGCCCGTACCTTCCACCGGACCGGCAGTCCCCGGCCAAAGGGGTGGACTCCGGCCGGTACGGGCGGCAGACTGCGGCACGTGGCGGGTGCGGTACGACTTGAGCCGGTGGACGAACGGAACCTGGAGCCGTTGCTCTCCGTAGCGGCCGCCGAGGCGGAGCCCGAAGACGTGATGCCCCCGGTGGACGCCCCGGCCGGCTGGTCGCTCGCCCGCCGGGAGGCGTTCCGCGACTTCCACCGGGCCAGCTTCACCGGCCTGGACGGCCCCACCCGCACCCGGATGTACGCCATCCTCGCCGGCGGCGAGGTGGTGGGGATGGTCCGGATGACCCGCTGCGAGCAGCCCGGCACCGTGGAGACGGGGATGTGGCTGGGGCGCTCGGCCCGGGGGCAGGGGCTCGGCGCGGCGGCGTTGCGCGAGCTGCTGAACGCGGCCGCCGCGGCCGGCATGCGCACCGTCGTCGCCGAGACGACGCCGGACAACCCGGGCGCTATTTCGGTGCTGCGGAAATGCGGTGCCCGATTGCGGGAAGACGGCGGTAAGGTGCGCGCGGAAATGTGTCTGGATTCGGCCCTGCCGGCCCTCTGATTATCTCGCTTGCCTTGTGTCAACAATCGTCTTTTGGCTGCCCAGCCCGGCCTGTCTGACCGTTTTGCGAGGCTCCTCCGCCGCCGTGGCGGCTCATCCGAATGCGCTGTGACGGACCTCGCTGGAATTGCGGGGAAACGTTTCGTGGGTGGGCCCACGGGTACTGCCCGCCGGGTCCGCTAATAACGGGATGCCCGGTCGCAGGCCCATTTCGCGCTATTCCCCGGAGCTGTTTCCGGCCTGCCCCACCATGCGGCGTCCGCGTCCCCCGGGGAGCGAAGGAGAACCGATGAAGAGCGGAGCACGGGTCGCGCTGGCGGTGGGCTTCGGGTACCTCCTGGGCCGCCGCAGGAAGCTGCGTACCGCCCTCACGCTGGCCGCCGCGGTGGCCGTGGGCCGGGCCAGCCAGAATCCCGGCGGGCTGCGGAAGTACGGCACGGACCTGCTGAACTCGTCCGCCCAGCTGGGCAACCTCACCAAGCTCGGCGGCCCCTGGCCACCGCCGGCAAGGCCGCGGCGACCGCCGCCGCCGGCAGCGGCATCGACGCCCTCAGCGGCAAGCTGCGCGGCAGCGCGGACGCGCTGCGCCGGAAGTCCGGCGGGAACCGGCCGGACTCCGACGCCGCCGCCGGAGAGCGGTCGGCGCCCGACGAGGAGCAGGAACTCGACGACCAGCCCGAGGCCGAAGGCGCCTACGACGACGACTACGACGACGACCGTGACGACGCCGACCGCGAGGAGCGGCCGGTCGTGGCGCGTCGGCAGGGGCGGTGACCATGGCGGCCAATCCCAAGCTCGCGGACAAGGCACGCGACCAGCTCGGCGGGGAACTGCGGAACCTCGCCGGCGCGATCGGTGAGCGGGCGGTCCAGGTGGTCACCGAGCGGCTCACCGGCGCCACCGGCCGGCTCAGCGAGTACGCGAAGTCCGGCGGCGGCCCCGGCCTGGTCGCCGCCGCCACCGGCGCGCAGAAGCTCGCCGAGGGGCACTCCCCGATGAAGGCCATGTTCCATGCCGGCCTGGCCGGCGGTAAGGAGAAGCTCATGTCGGCGTTCGGCGGTGGCGGCGGCAAGGGTGGCAAGGGCGGCAAGAAGCTCAAGGTCACCAACATCGTCGAGACCATCGAGGTCGGCGTGCCGGTGCGGGTCGCGTACAACCAGTGGACGACGTTCAGCGACTTCCCGAGCTTCATGAAGAAGGTCGAGCAGGCCGACAAGGACTCCGACGAGAAGATGACCTGGAAGGCACAGGTCTTCTGGTCGCACCGGAGCTGGGAGTCGACCATCGTCCGGCAGATCCCGGACCGGCTCATCCACTGGCGCTCCAAGGGCGAGAAGGGCTCCGTCGACGGCACGGTCAGCTTCCACGAGGTCGGCCCGGACCTCACCCGGATCCTGGTCGTCCTGGAGTACCACCCGCAGGGGCTGTTCGAGCACACCGGCAACCTGTGGCGGGCCCAGGGCCGACGGGTGCGCCTGGAGCTGAAGCACTTCGTCCGGCACGTGATGACCCAGACCGTCCTGGACCCGGACTCGGTCGAGGGCTGGCGCGGCGAGATCGAGGACTCCCAGGTGGTCAAGGACCACGAGACCGCGCTGCGCGAGGAGCAGGAACAGCGCGAGCAGGAGGAGCCGGGCCGGCCGCGGGGTCGGACCGAGGAGCCCGTGGAGGAGGCGGAGGAGCGCGAGGAGCGCCGGCCCGCCGAGCGCGGCCGCCGTCGCCCGCCGCAGCGCCGCCGTCCCCCGGAGGAAGAGGAGTACGACGCCTACGACGAGGGCGACGACTTCGACGACGAGGAGTACGAGGCGGAACCCGAGGAGGAGCAGCCGCCGCCGCGTCGCCGGGAGCCCGAGCGGGCCCGCCGTCAGCAGCCGCGGGAGGAGCGGGAGCCGCACGCGGAACCGCAGCGTCCCCGCCCGGCCGCCCGCCGTGCCCCGGAGCCGCCGCGTCGACCGGTGGTCCGGCGGCGGCGTGAGGAGCGTGGCGAATGACGATCGCGACGAGGAGCGGCGCCCAGGGCGGCGCCCTGGAACGCAGCGGAGGCGGTGGCGACGGGGGCACCCTCGCCGACGTGGTGGAGACGGTGCTGGACAAGGGCGTGGTGATCGACGCGCAGGTGTCGGTCGCCGTGGTCGGCATCCAGCTTCTGGAGATCAACGCTCGGGTCGTGATCGCCAGCGTCGAGACGTACCTCCGGTTCGCCGAGGCGGTCGACCGGCTGAGCATCACCCCGAAGAACCAGAAGGGGCTGCCCGACCTGGTGGGGGACACTGCCGGAGCGGCGACCAAGGGCAAGGCGATCTCCGGCCTCGGCAAGGCGGCCCAGGAGATCAGCGGCGCGGTGGCGGACTCGTTGGGCGACCGCGGCCCCGATCGGGAGCGGGAACGGCCCCGCCGGCGCCGGGAGGAGGAGCGGTGAGCATGACCACCCAGGAGGCAGAGCCGAGCGGCGCGGCCGGGCTGTTCATCTACGGCATCGTGCCGTCCGACGTGGAGCCGACCCCGGACGCGGAAGGGGTCGGCGACCCGCCGGGCGAGGTGACCGCGGTCCGGCACGGCGACCTGGCCGCGCTGGTCAGCGAGGTCGGGCTGGAGGAGCCGATGGGCCGCCCGGCCGACCTGACCGCGTACCAGACGCTGCTGGACGGCACGGCGGCGGTCGCGCCGGTGCTGCCCGTCCGGTTCGGCACGGTGGTGACCGGCCAGGACGCGGTGGCGGAACTGCTGGAGGCACACCACGACCGGTTCGCCGCCGCCCTCGACGAGTTCGAGGACCGGCTCCAGTACACCGTGCACGGCCGCTTCGACGAGGAGGAGATGATCAGCGACTTCCTCACCGAGAACAGCGCCGCCGCGGCGCTGGCCGAGCAGGTGCGCGGCCGGCAGGAGGCGGAGACCCGGGAAAAGCGGATCCGACTCGGCGAGATGATCAGCCAGGGTGTGGAGCTGCGCCGGGAGGCGGAGAACCGGGCGCTGATCGAGGCCCTCACCCCGTACGCGGTGGCGCACGCGCCGCGCCCGCCGAGCAGCGAACTGGACGCGATGAACGTCGCCTTCCTGGTCGCGACCGACGACGAGGAGGACTTCGTCCGGGCGGTGGAGGACTTCGCCGAGCAGCGGCGGGACCTGGCCCGGATGCGACTGCTCGGCCCGCTCGCCCCGTACGACTTCGTCAGCGCGCACCAGTTGGTGGCGTGAGAGATGGACATCCTCTGGAGCCTGCTGACCCTGCCGTACGCCCCGGTGCGGGGGCTGACCGTGGTGGTCAAGGTGATCGCCCGGGAGGCGGAGGCGCGGCAGTACAACCCGGTCAACATCCGACGCGAGCTGGAGGACCTGGACCGGGCGGCGGCGGCGGCGACATCACGCCGGAGGAGCGGGACCGGCGACAGCAGGAGGTCCTGGACCGGCTGACCACCCCGGCCGGCGGCGTTGAGGTTACCCCTCCCGAGGCCGCCGGCCGGCGGCCGCCGCCGGCCGCCGGGAGACCGGCCGGCGACGGACCGTCGGTCGACGGGGTGACCAGCACCGCGGGCGAGGGGACTGAGATGACGGGAGCACGGATCCGTGGTGACGGCGACCGGGAGCGCCGGCGCGACCGGGACGCCCGCGCCGACGCCGGCCGGTACGTCGACGAGGAGGAGTACGAGGAGGTGTCGGCCGCCGAGGCGGCCCGGGAGGGGCTGCGCCAGATCGTCGGGCTGACCGGCAAGGACCCGCTCGGCATCACCTCCATCCAGCCCACGGACGACGGCTGGCTGGTCGGGGTGGAGGTGGTCGAGGACCACCGGATCCCGGCCTCGACCGACCTGCTCGGCCTCTACGAGGTGGAGCTGGACATGACGGGCAGCCTGCTCGGCTACCGGCGGTCCCGCCGGTACCAGCGCGGCAAGGGGGACTGAGATGACGATGGCGCGGCCACCCTCGGTGGTGCAGAACTCGGGCCAGGTCCTGCCGGCCGGGCACGAGCCGGCGAACCTCGGCGACATCCTCGAGCGGGTGCTCGACCGGGGCATCGTCATCGCCGGTGACATCCGGGTCAGCCTGCTCGACATCGAGCTGCTGACGTTGAAGCTGCGGCTGGTCATCGCCTCGGTGGACACGGCGCGGCAGATCGGCATCGACTGGTGGGAGCACGACCCGTGGCTCAGCTCGCGGGCCCGCCCGCCGGTGGAGCCGGGGCCGCGGGACCCGGAGGAGGTGGAGGCGTCCCGGCGGCCCCGGGTGGCCGCCCGGGCCGAGCGGGAGGAGCCGAATGCGTACGACCGCTGAGACCACTCCGACGGCTGACGCGCCGGAGACCGGCACCGGCGTCTGGCTGCACGGCGTGACCGCCGACGTCGACCCGGCCACCCTCTCCGGGATCACCGGGATGGACGGCGCTCCGGTCCGCCCGGTCCGGGCCGCCGGCCTGACCGCCGTGGTCAGCGCCGCCCCGCTGGCCGAGTACGGCGAGGCGGCGCTGCGCCGCAACCTGGAGGACCTGGCCTGGCTGGAGCGGGCCGCGCGGACCCACCACACGGTGGTGGACGCCCTGTCGCGGGCGGGCGCGGTGGTGCCGGCCCGGCTCGCCACGGTGCATCGCGACGACGACCGGGTGGCCCGGGTGCTCACCGAGCGGCGCGACGAGTTCTCCGCCACGCTGGCCCGGCTCACCGGCCGCGAGGAGTGGGGCGTCAAGGGGTACGTCGTCCCCGGCGCGCGCCCCGCACGGCGGAGGCGGCCGGCCAG
>NZ_JAEVHJ010000344.1:0-6754 GCF_016802855.1 Micromonospora sp. ATA51
GGCGGTCGTATACGTCGGCGAAGACAGGATTCCTCGGCGGGTCGCCGACTCGTTCGGGGAGTTCATCGATGGCCTGGTCTCGTGCGAGGTCTATGAAGAGCCGACGAACCCCGCGACAACCGTCGTGGCCGCCGCGAGATCTCGACGTACGTCACCGACGGTTGCTGCCCTGCGCGGCCGCCTACCCGCACCACCTCCTTTGCTCTGCTTCAACCAGCGCAACAACCCGCTGACCAGCGCATCCTCGTCAGCGGCTGGCGATGGCCAGGGGGTTCCCGCGACTCTGCGTGAGTGTTGCCTGAAGCAGAGCAAAGGACGTCCGTGACAACCTGGCACGCCTTGCCGGTCCGGTCGCCGCGTTGTCCGGTCGGCGGTCAGCCGGCCGGCAGGTCCTCAGCCGCCGCGGAGAGCAGATCCCACGCCTCGTCGACGTGCGTCTCGGTGGTCAGCGGCGAGCCCACCGCCAGCCGCAGCGTGTACCGCCCCTCCACCCGGGTGTGCGTCAGGTGTACCCGACCGGTGTCGTTGACCCGGCGCAGCAGCTCGGCGTTCGGCTTGTCACCCGCCCGCAGCCGGAAGCAGACCAGCGAGAACGGATGCGCGGCGGCCAGCTCGAACCGGTCGTCGGCCGCCACCCGCGCGGCGAAGCGGTCGGCGAGCGCCACTCCCGATCGGATGTGCGCCCGCAACCCCTCGACGCCGTACCAGCGGAGCACGAACCAGAGCTTGAGTGCCCGGAACCGGCGGCCCAGCGGCACCTGCCAGTCCCGGTAGTCGATCACCGCGCCGGACTCGGTGGCCGCGTTGCGCAGGAACTCCGGCATCACCGTCAACGCCTCGATCAGTTCGCCCCGGTCGGCCACCCAGAACGCGTCGCAGTCGAAGCCGGTGAGCAGCCACTTGTGCGGGTCGAAGCAGTAGGAGTCCGCGCGCTCCAGTCCGGCGTGCGACCAGCGCAGCTCCGGGCAGACCGCGGCCGCTCCCGCGTACGCGGCGTCGACATGCAGCCAGACGCCGTACTCCGCGCAGATGCTGCCGATCTCCGGCAGCGGGTCGACGGCGGTGGTGGAGGTGGTCCCGATCGTCGCCACCACGATCGCCGGCGTCACCCCGGCAGCCCGGTCCGCCTCGATCGCCGCCCGCAGCGCCTCCGGGCGCATCGCCTGGGTCCGTAGGTCCACCTCGACCGCTCGGACCCCGTCGGCGCCCAGCCCCGCGATCCGGGCGGCCTTCTCGATCGAGGAGTGCCCCTGGGTGGAGGTGTACGCCCGGTACCGCCGGTCGATCCCGTCCGCCCGCCAGCCGCCCTTGCTCGCCCGGTGCAGCGCGCCCAGCGTGGCGACCAGCGTGGCCGAGGACGCGGAGTCCTGGATCACCCCGCCGCCCCGGCCGGCGGAGCGGAACCGCTCCGGCAGGTCCAGCAGCCCGGCGAGCCAGTCCAGCATCACCGTCTCCAGTTCGGTGCAGGCCGGCCCGGTGGCCCAGAGCATGCCCTGCACGCCGAGACCGGAGCTGACCAGGTCGCCGAGGACGCTCGGGCCGGAGGTGTTGGCCGGGAAGTAGCCGAAGAAGCCGGGATGCTGCCAGTGCGTCAGTCGCGGCGCGATCACGCTGTCCAGGTCGGCCAGCAGCGACTCGACCGGCTCGCCCCGGTCGGTCGGGCCGGCCGGCAGTGCGGCGGCCACCGCGCCCGGCGGGTCCTGCGACGTCACCGGTCGCTGCCCGAGTGTCGTCCAGTAGTCCGCGATCCAGTCGACCACCGCGTACCCGGCGCGCCGGAACTCCTCGGGGTCCATGTGCTCAGCCATGACCCCGAGTCGATCAGGTGGGTTGTCGCGGATCAAGGGGCGGGAGGGGGAAAGGCAGGCACCGGGTCGCCGACCGCGGAATCCGCAGCGCCGGCGACCCGGTGCACCACACCGCAGCACCCCCGACCCGTCCCGACCGGGAATGCCGTACCACCACCGGTCACAAAGCTAGGGGAGCTCCGCGACGGTGGGGTGACGTCGCTATGAAGAGCGTGTTTCAGCCGTTCCGGCGCAGCCCGCCGGCCACCTGCTCGGCGACCAGCTCGAAGGAGCGCACCCGGTCGGCCACGTCGTACACCATCGTGGTCAGCATCAGCTCGTCCGCGCCGGTGCGCTCCAGCAGCTCGCCCAGCTGCCGGCCCACCGTCTCCGGCGAACCCATCGCCTGACCCTCGCGGCGCTGCCGGACGAAGTCGCGTTCCAGCTCGTCGTACGGGTACGCCGCCGCCTCCTCCGGACTGGCCAGCGGCTCCGGGCGACCCGAGCGAAGCTTCAGGAACGACAGCGAACTCGGACCGGCCAGCCACTCCGCCCGCTCGTCGGTCTCCGCGCAGACCACGTTCACCGCCACCATCGCGTACGGCTGTTCCAACCAGCGCGACGGCCGGAAGCTCTGCCGGTACAGCGCCAGCGCGGGCAGGGTGTTCTGCGCGCTGAAGTGGTGCGCGAACGAGAACGGCAGCCCGAGCAGCCCGGCGAGCTGGGCGCTGAACCCGCTCGACCCGAGCAGCCACACCGTGGGGGACTGGCCGCGCCCCGGGGTGGCCGTGATCGGCCCCGGCTCCGCACCGCTGAAGTAGTTCATCAGGTCCGCCAGCTCCCGGGGGAACCCCTCGGCCGACAGCCCCTCCATGGTCCGGCGCAGCGCCAGCGCGGTCACCTGGTCGGTGCCGGGAGCGCGGCCGATGCCCAGGTCGATCCGGCCCGGGTGCAGCGCGTCCAGGGTGCCGAACTGCTCGGCCACCACCAGCGGCGCGTGGTTGGGCAGCATCACCCCGCCCGAGCCCAGCCGGATCGTCGAGGTGTTGGCGGCCAGGTGGGCGAGTAGCACGGCCGGAGCCGAGCTGGCGATCGCCGGCATGTTGTGGTGCTCGGCCACCCAGAACCGGTGGTAGCCCAGCTCCTCGGTGCGGCGGGCCAGCTCGGTGGTGTGCCGCAGCGCCTCACCGGAGGTCGCCCCACGGGCCACCGGAGCAAGATCAAGGACAGACAGGGGTACGTCGATCACTCGTTGAGCAACCCCGCCCGTGCCGGAATTGTTCCGGATGGTGCCCTAGCCCATACCGCGCGCCTGCTCGAAGATCAGGCTGGTCTGGGTGTGCTGCACCGCCGGGTCCACCGCCAGGTGGTCGAGCACGAAGTCCCGCAGCGCGTCCCCGGAGGCCGCCCGCACGTGCAGCACGTAGTCCTCCGCGCCGGCCACGTGGAACACCGACACCACCCCCGGCAGCCGGACCGACCGGGCCCGGAACGCGTCCACCACCGCCCGTTCGTGCGCGGTCAGCCGCACCGACACCAGGGCCTGCAACGGCAGTCCCACCGCGGCCGGATCGACCTCGGCGTGGAAGCCGCGGATCGCCCCGCACTCGCGCAGCGACCGGGTCCGGGTCAGGCAGGTGGAGGGCGCCACCCCCACCCGCTCGGCGAGGGCGTTGTTCGGCAGCCGGCCGTCGGCGGCCAACTCGGTCAGGATCGCGCGGTCGACGTCGTCCAAGGCCGTGAACGGCCGCACATCGTTCGGTGCAACGGGCATGCGAGCATCCTCCACCGAATCGGCGAGCGTTGGAAGAGCCAGTGACAGAATCTTCTTCGTAGCTATTGCCCCCAACTGCGCTGATGTTCGACCCTTCCGGTCATGACAGCCGTGGACACCAGAGCCGTGCACGCCGGGCGCGACGACCTCGCCGGTCTCGGCGTCCACGTACCGCCGATCGACCTCTCCACCACCAACCCCCTGCCCTCGGTCGACGAGGGCGGCGACGCGTACGAGACCCTCGCCACCGGCGGCACCCTCCCCGCCGGCGGCAGCGCCGTCTACCAGCGGCTCTGGAACCCCACCGTGGCCCGATTCGAGACCGCCCTCGCCGAACTCGAAGGCACCGCCGCAGCCGTCGCCTTCGCCAGCGGCATGGCCGCCCTCACCGCCGCCCTGCTCGCCGCCACCCGCGACGCAGCGGCACATCGTCGCCGTCCGCCCCCTCTACGGCGGCACCGACCACGTGCTCGCCACCGGCCTGCTCGGCACCGAGGTCACCTGGGCCCGCCCGGACGAGGTCGCCGCCGCCGTCCGCCCCGACACCGCGCTGGTCATCGTCGAGACCCCGGCCAACCCCACCCTCGACCTGGTCGACATCGCCGCCCTGGCCGACGCCGCCGGCGACGCCCCCCTGCTGGTCGACAACACCGTCGCCACGCCCGTGCTCCAGCAGCCCGCCCGGCACGGCGCCACGCTGGTGCTGCACAGCGCCACCAAGAGCATCGGCGGCCACGGCGACGTCCTCGCCGGCGTGATCGCCTGCGACGCCGGGTGGGCCACCCGGCTGCGCCAGGTCCGCGCCGTCACCGGCGCGATCCTGCACCCGCTCGGCGCGTACCTGCTGCACCGCGGCCTGCAGACGCTGCCCCTGCGGGTCCGCGCCCAGCAGGCCGGCGCGGAGAAGCTGGCCGGCTGGCTCGCCGGCCACCCCGCCGTCGAGCGGGTCCACCACCCGTCGGCGCACGACCCGGCCGGGCTGGTCGGCCGGCAGATGTCCGGCACCGGCAGCCTGCTCGCCTTCGAGGTACGCGGCGGCGCGCCCGCCGCGGCGGCTGTCGCCGGGGCGTGCGAGCTGATCACCCACGCCGTGTCGCTCGGCGGGGTGGACACCCTGATCCAGCACCCGGCCTCGCTGACCCACCGACCCGTCGCCGGCGAGGCCAAGCCGTGCGGCGGGCTGCTGCGGATCTCCGTCGGCCTGGAGGACCCGGAGGACCTCCGGGCGGACCTGGCCCACGCGCTCGGGGTGATCTGACGCCTCGCGGCTGCGGACCCCGTGCGTCTCGCCGCCCGGCCCGGGGCGCTGTCCGGCGTCAGGACTTCGGGCCGACGTGGCAGTCCAGCGCGGCGACCGCGTCCCGCCGCGCGACGGAGAGGGAGTTGCGGCGGTTCATCTTCCACGCGATGCCGAGCTGGTCGAGCGCCCACTGGCAAAGGCCCATGATGTCGGTCGACTCGTTGGTGAACATGTAGCGTGGGTAGACATACTGCTTGCCCCGGACGGTGACCCGGTTGCTGAACCGGCAACCGTCGGAGTGGAACAGGCCGCGCAGAAGGTCGCCCGGTTGCGCCGCCACGATCTCCCGCTGCCATTCGGCCAGCACGATCGGCCGCTCATGCTTCTTGCCGGGCCCGTGCTGTGGCAACAGGCACGGCCAGTGTCTGCCGTAGCTCTGCACGGTGACGCAGCCCTGCTTCTGCACGCGCTGCACCGAGGCCGCCAGGACGCCCTTCATCGCTTCTTCGCAGGCGTCGATCAGGCCCGGCCAGGCGTCGGCGCAGAAAATGCGCAGCACCGGAACCCGGACGGTGGTGACCAGGTGCCCGTCACCGAGGTAGAGGCCGAGCAGGTAGGCGTACTGACCGGGATCTGTCGGATTGTCGACGTCGGCGCGGCAGCGGAAGCAGCGCAGCGCGGTGCCCTGTTGCTTCGGCTCCGGTCGGACCTTGCACCAGTGTCGGACGGTGGGATAGGAAACCCCGACGGCGCGGGCGGCCTCAGCAACGGTCGCGCGGCGAGGTACAGATGCCGCGCTCGAGCGCGTACTTCGGGTGGATGCACGTACGCATCTTCGAACGCCAGTACGACAATTTCGGTGCCCCCGGTGGGACTCGAACCCACACTGTCGGAGGTTTGAGCTCCGTCTCTCTTCCATTGGAGTACAGGGGCTTGCGTGATTCAGCCTCAACAGAATACCGACTAGGCTAAGGGCGGCGACACCCGGCACGGCGGGCGTCGGGCTCAAACTGGTGGGAGTGGCTCGTGGCCGAGACGCAGACGGATGCCGAGCGCAGGCGGGTACTGATCGCCGAGGACGAAGCGCTGATCCGGCTGGACCTGGCCGAGATGCTGGTCGAAGAGGGTTACGAGGTGGTCGGCGAGGCCGGTGACGGCGAGACCGCCGTCAAGCTCGCCGAGGAGCTCAAGCCGGACCTGGTCATCCTCGACATCAAGATGCCGATCATGGACGGGCTGGCCGCCGCCGAGCGGATCGCCGGCGCCCGGATCGCCCCGGTGATCATCCTGACCGCGTTCAGCCAGCGGGACCTGGTGGAGCGGGCCCGGGCGGCCGGCGCGATGGCGTACCTGGTCAAGCCGTTCCAGAAGAGCGACCTGGTGCCGGCGGTGGAGATCGCCCTCTCCCGCTACTCGGAGATCGCGGCGCTGGAGGCGGAGGTGGCCGGCCTCACCGACCGGCTGGAGATCCGCAAGACCGTGGAGCGGGCCAAGGGCGCGCTGATGACCACGTACGGGATGACCGAGCCGCAGGCGTTCAAGTGGATCCAGCGCACCGCGATGGACCACCGGATGACCATGAAGGAGGTCGCCGAGCGGATCCTCGCCGAGACCGCCGGCGGCGAGGGACCCAGCCCGCCTCCTGACCGTCCGCCCTCCGCCCCGACCGTCGCCGCGCCGTCGGCGCACGTCCTCGCGCCGGCGAGTGGTGGCGGGAGAATCCGGCGGGTCGACGGATCCCGTGCCTCGTCGGCGGTCGATACGATCGCGGCCATGCGTGCTCGGCGTCCGCTGGCGGTGCTCGGCCTGACGGCCGTGCTGCTGGCCGGCTGCCGGTCGCCCGGGCGCACCGATCCGGCCCCGGAGCCGGCCGCCCGGCCTGGCAGCCGATGACGCTGCCGGTGCCGCCGGGCGCGCCCGGGCGGCTGCAGCTGCGGGACGCGACGGCCTGCG
>NZ_JAEVHJ010000345.1:0-6730 GCF_016802855.1 Micromonospora sp. ATA51
GTAGATCGCCTCGTGACTGATGCGCATCGACTCATCCTCCGGAAACTCGGCCCTGAGCCTTCGGGAGATCTGCTCCGGACTCCACCCGTTCACCCATGCAGGCCGTACTCCCAGCGCGGGTCGTAGCCGAGCTCCTCGTGGCCCCAGGTGGTGATGCCGAAGGGCGGGTGGCAGAGCACGGCGTCGACGGTGCGGCCGGGGAACGCGTCGGCCCGCAGCGAGTCGCCGGGGCGGACCTCGCCGGGCACGTCCCGCAGGGCGAGCCAGAGTCCGGCGAGCCGGGCGAGGGACTCGTCGAGTTCCTGCCCGTACGCGGAGGTGCAGCCGGCGCGGACGGCGGCCCGGAGGGTGGCGCCGGAGCCGGCGGCCGGGTCGAGCACGGCGCCGCCGCCGACGTCGGCGAGCCCGACCATCAGGTCGGCCAGGTCGTCGGGGGTGGCCCAGGGCCGGCCGGGGCCGGGAGCGGAGAAGCGCTGCCACAGCTCGTCGAAGGCGGCCTGCGGGCCGAGGTCGTCGGCGAGGGCGTCGATCTCGGGTAGCAGGTCGGCCAGCCGTCGGTCGACCTGCCGGCGTGATGGGCGTTCGCCGCGTTGCCGGGCGAGCAGCAGGGCGCCGACGGCCGCGAGCGCGTCGGCGGCGGTGTCGGTGGTCGGGGCCAGGTGCCGCCAGAGCCGGTCGACGGGTGAGAGCTCGGGGAGTTTGCCCTGGCCACGTAGCCACTGCTCGACCTGGATCAGGTCGAACTCGGGGCTCGCCGGGGTCCCGCCCACCGGGGTGGGGAAGTCGGGGTGCCGTTTGCGCCAGTTGCTGACTGCGGCACGGCCGACCCCGGCGAGCCGGGCGATCTCCGCTGCCGTGATGGTCGGTGTCTCATGCACCTCCGAAGTGTGTCACACCTGTCAAGCATCGTGCTTGTTGACACGGTTCACAGATGATGCTCTCATTGACGTCGTCACGTTCACAGCAGGAGGAAACGATGCGCAAGACCACGACCCTCGCCCTGATCGCCACCGGCCTCGTCGCCCTGGGCTGCGGCTCCGGCGCCACCGACGACGCCACCGGCAGCAAGGCCGACGCCGGCGGCGCCAAGGGCGAGGACAAGCCGGCGAAGACCGCGAAGATCGGCCAGGCGGCCCGGGATGGGAAGTTCGAGTTCACGGTCAAGTCGTCGAAGTGCGGTGTCGCGAAGGTCGGCACCTCGATGCTCGGCGACAAGGCCCAGGGCCAGTTCTGCCTGATCACGATCAACGTCAAGAACATCGGCAAGGAGCCGCAGACCCTCGACGGCAGCAGCCAGAAGGCCTACACCGCCAACGGCACCGAGTACTCGTCCGACACCGAGGCCGGCCTCTACGCCAACAAGGAGCAGAGCACCTTCTTCGAGGAGATCAACCCCGGCAACCAGGTGACCGGCGTGTTCGTCTTCGACATCCCGAAGAACGTGAAGCTCACCAAGCTCGAGCTCCACGACTCCATGTTCTCCGGCGGCGTGACCGTCTCCCTCGCCTGATCCACCGCTCGACCTGGGGCGGGCGCCACCGCCCGCCCCACTCCCCCGGGCACCCCGCCCACCACGGCAGTTCACAGAGGAGACCGCCATGACCGACCCGATGCCGCCCGACCAGCCCGCCGAGCACTCCACCGCTCCGATTCAACTCATGCCGCCGGCGGAGGCCGCGAACCTGGCTGACGCGGCCGAGCCTGACAGAGTCGATCACCGGCCCGCCCCTGCCCTGAACGGTCGCACCATCTTGCTGATCGCGGCCGGCGCTCTGGTGGCGCTGATGGTCGCCGGCACTGGCCTCTTCCTGGCCCTCTCCGAGAAGAATCCAGTCCCATCACCCCTCGTCGAGAAGAAGTCACCGTTCGTACTGGCCAAGGAGAAGTGCGGCAGCACCATCGGCAGCGACGTCGAGCTGGGCGACGAGGGAAGAACCCTGACCCTGCACGGAGACGGCGAGGAGAGCAGCGGGCTCAGCTTCGACAAGCTGGAGTGCTACTGGTCGGAACTGAAGATGCCCGACTCGGTCAAGGAGGAACTCCTGGCCACCCGCGCTCTCGACGGCCGGCAGAGCGGCGACTGGGACGGCGTCCACGCGTCCTGGAGCTACCACCCGGACAACGGTCTGCAGATGGTCTTCACCCTCTCCGACTGATCTGACCCGGTCCCATCCCTGCGGCGCGCGGCCGGCTGGCGGTTGATTCGTTCACGACATCAGCTCCACAGCGCGCCAGCGGCAATTCCGTCCTCAGCCACCGCCCACCGGGCGGGCCGACGAGCCGTCGGCCCGCGGACACCACGCGCCTGGAGGCGACGATGACTCTCCCCCGTCCCAACTCGGTACGCACAGTCTGGGCCGGTCCCGGTCTGTGCCCACGCCGGCCGGCCGGACTCTTGCTGGCCGCGACGCTGGCGACCGTCGGCCTGGCCGGCTGCGGAGGCGACAACAGGACCACCGCCAGCCTCCCTACCGCATCGGCCAGCCCTTCGGCCTCGGCGAGCGCATCCCCGACCCCGACGCCGAGCCCGACGCCGCCCGCCGACCGGGACGGCGACGGCATCCCCGACAGCAGCGACACCTACCCAGACGACCCGAAGAACGTCCCGCAGCAGGAGCCGTTTGTCCTCACCTGCTACCTCACCGAAGCCTTCAGCGAGAGTTCGCCGTTCACCATCCTCACCGGCAAGGACGGCCGGCCGGACTTCACCGAGGTGTGGGCCGCAAAGGCGGTCTCCTGCGAAGTGGGTCAGGAGATCCAGCCGGTCAGCCCGGTCGAGAAGGCGGCCTACAAGACCTCGAAGTACGACGACGGCAACATCTCCGTCCTGTACGAGATGTGCGGAGAGGTCGATGCCGACGACCCGCGTGCCGAGGCGGGGTTCGCCGCGAGCAGCGAGCAGATTCCCGAGATCAACGCGGCGCTGACCCTCTGCCCCACCCACCCGTACGCGAAGAAGTGGCGGCAGGCCGTCCAGCGTGGCCAGGTCGACGCGGACCTGGAGGCCCAGGGGCGGCTGTTCGACTCCGGCACCTACCGGGTCGGCAAAGACATCAAGCCCGGCACCTACGTCACCCACGACGTCGATGGCTGCTACTGGGAGCGCCAGAACAGCTCCGGAGACATCATCGACAACTACTTCACCAACGGCGCCCGCCGCGTGCAGGTCACCATCCGCTCCTCCGACTACGCCTTCCACTCGGAGAACTGCGGCGAGTGGCGCCCCGCTCGCTGACGCCGTTTGCCCGACCATCCCTTTTGCCGACAACAAGACGTCAGGAGGCGTCGTGCGTCCCGATGAGTTCCTCCGCGCCCTGGACCTGCTCCCCGCTTCCCTGCACGACCGCGCCCTCGCCCTGCGCGCCTACGTCAAGCCCCGGCGCTGCGAGACCTGCCAGGCCGTCGCCGATGCGGTCCGGGTGGCGCTGACCGCCGTCCACTACGACGAGCTCGGCTCGGCGGCGCAGCTGCTCGACACCGCCGAGCAGCTCGCCACCCGGCACCACCACGCCTGCCGGCCGGAGCACCAGCCGGGCCGCGGCCAGGTCCGCCGCTGGGCGGAGACGTCCGCGCCGCTGATCGCCGCGACCGACGCCAGCTGGAAGGGGCGCGCCGGCGGCATCGGGTACGTCGCCAGCGACGGCCGCTACGGCCTGCGCAGCCGTCGCCCAGGCCGCGTCGACCCGACCGGTTTCTCCCGGGTGCTGGTCAGCGAGCTGCGGGCGGTCGAGTTCCTGTTCACCGCGTACGACACCCCGCCGGTCGGCATGACGGTGCTGGTGGACAGCCTTCCGGCGCTGGGCTACCTGCACCGCTGGCAGGGCGGCGAGACCGGGGCGATGCCCGCCGGCTATGACCTGCGGCCCCGTCACGCGGGCATGAAGCCCACCCTGGTCCGGCTCGCCGAGCTCGTCGCCAGACGCCCGGATCTGACGTTCACGCACGTCAAGGCGCACGCCCACCATGCCCTGAACGAGGCGGCCGACAGTCTGGCGCACATGGCGCGCCGCCGGGTCGAGGAGCCGTTCGACGTACGCGCCCGGGCGCACGACCTGGTCGAGGCGTTCCTGCGCGACTGGCATGTTGCGCTGCCGGTCTGACCGCCGATCCATAGATAAGTGCAACTTCACCGCGTCGCCGCGCCACCACCGCCAGCGAACCGGCACGAGCCCGAGCCGCCGGCACCGCCCGCCCTCCCCAGACCCGCATCAGCACCCATCGGAGGTCGCCTGATGAACCGCACCGAACCCCTGGTCGAGCTGATCTTCGACCGGCTCGCCGCCGACCACGTACCCGATGACACCGCCGACGTGGTCCTCGCCGCGCTCAGCGGCGAGGCCGACCTGGACGCCGCGCTCGCCGGCGAGCCGACCGCGTTGGAGCCGCAGCGTCCGGCGGCGGACCAGCCGCAGGAGCGGATCTGGCTCTCGTCGGTCACCGTCGCCGGCTTCCGCGGCGTCGGCCCGGAGCGCACCCTCGCCGTCGAACCCGGCCCGGGGCTGACCGTGGTGGTCGGCCGCAACGGCTCCGGCAAGTCCAGCTTCGCCGAGGCGGTGGAGCTGACCCTGACCGGAGACAGCGCCCGCTGGGCCGACCGCAACAGCGTCTGGCGTGCCGGGTGGCGCAACCTGCACGCCGGCGAACCGTGTCGGATCGCCGTCGAGCTGCGGGTCGACGGGGTCGCCACGCCGACCCGGGTGGTCCGCTCCTGGCCGGTCGGGGCAGAGCTGGGCGAGGCCGAGGTGACCGTGACCAGCGCTCGCGGTACCCACAAGGACCTCGCCGAGCTGGGGCTGGCCCGGCCGCTGGAGCTGTACCGGCCGTTCCTCACCGCCGCCGAGCTGGGCCGGCTCACCGCCGGCACGCAGAGCCAGCTCTTCGACGCGATCTCCGCGATCCTGGGCCTGGAGGCAATCACCGACGCCGACCGCCGGCTGATGGCCGCCACGCGGCCCATCGACGCCGCGATCAAGGACGTACGCGGACAGCGCGCCGCCCTCGCCACCACCCTGGCCGAGGTGCCCGACGACCGGGCGCGCCGGGCGGCGGCGCTGCTCGCCGCGAGCCGCCCCGACCTGGCGGTGCTGACCGCGATCCTCGACGAGCCCGAGGAGCCGACCGCGGACGAGGCCGTGCTGCTCTGCCGGCGGCTCGTCGGGATGCAGCTGCCCGACGCCGACGAGGTGGCCCGGCTCGCCGGGCAGCTGCGCGAGGCCACCGCCGAGGCGCGCCGACACGACGGCGGGCGGTCGCGGGCGTCGCTGCGCAGCGCCGAGCTGCTCCGACTCGCCATCGAGCACCACGACGACCGAGGTGGTGGGCCGTGCCCGGTCTGCGCGACGGGCAGCCTCGACGGCGACTGGCGGACCAGCGCGGCCGCGTCCTTGGCGGAACTGCGCGACCGTACGCTCGCGGCCCAGGCCAGCGCCGCGCGACTGACCGCGCTGCTACAGCGGGCGCACTACCTGATCGACGACCTGGACGTGCCCGACGACGGCGCCGCGGGGGTGCCGGTCGACGGGCTGCAGGCGGCTGCGGCGGCGCTGCGGCTGGCGCCGGGTGGACCGGAGGAGCTGGCCGACCATCTGACCGCGCGGTACCCGGCAGTGCTCGCGGCGGCGCAGGCCGCGCAGGCGTACGCGAAGGGTCTGCTCCGCCAGCGCGACACCGGCTGGCAGGCGGCGGCCGGCGACCTGCGGACCTGGCTCGCGGCAGCCGGAAAGTTGCCGGAGCGGGAGCGGACCCTCACCCGATTGAACGCCGCCCGGAACTGGTTGAAGGCCACGGCGACCGAGCTGCGCAACCAGCGGGCCGCGCCGTTCGCCGCGCACTCGCAGCGGATCTGGGCGAAGCTGCGCCAGGAGAGCAACGTCGAGCTCGGGGCGATGACCCTGGAGGGGGCGAACACGCGGCGGCGGGTGGTCTTCCCGGTCAGCGTCGACGGCACCGACAACGGCACAGCGCTGGGCGTGATGAGCCAGGGCGAGATGCAGGCGCTCGGGCTGGCAACGTTCCTGCCGCGCGGCTGCGCGCCGGAGAGCCCGTTCCGGTTCATCGTGGTCGACGACCCGGTGCAGAGCATGGACCCGTCGAAGGTCGACGGGCTGGCGCGGGTCTTCGCCGAGCTGGCCGAGCAGCGGCAGGTGGTGGTCTTCACCCACGACACCCGGCTGCCCGAGGCGGTGGAGCGGCTGAACCTGGGCCAGGCCCGGATCGTCGAGGTGAGCCGCGCCGAGCGGTCGGTGGTGACGCTGCGGCCGGGCTCCGACCCGGTGACCCGCTACATGGACGACGCGTACGCGCTGGCGCGCAACGAGGAGATCGCCGCCGAGGCGCGCGGTCCGGTGGTCGCGGAGCTGTGCCGCTCGGCGATCGAGGCGGCCTGCCACCGGATCGTCTGGCGGCAGCGGGTGGCCCGGGGGGTGCCGCACGACCAGATCGAGGCGGCCATCGTGGCCGCGTCCCGGCGGCTGACCACCACCGTCGCGTTGGCGCTCTTCGACGACGCCGAGCGGGGCGGTGACGTGCTCGGGTATCTGAGTCGCCGGCACGGGCCGCGGACGGTGGGCGCGTACCAGGCGTGCAAGGAGGGCGTGCACGGGGCGTACCTGGCGGACCTCCCCGGCCTGGTCGCGGACGCCGCCACCTCGCGGCGGTCCTGTCGTGACCGCTCCTGGAGGTGCCGGGGCGGCCGCGCCGACCCCGCGGCGCTGCCTGGCGGCGGCCGACC
>NZ_JAEVHJ010000346.1:0-6726 GCF_016802855.1 Micromonospora sp. ATA51
AAGGCCGTGCGGGCCCATCCTGACGTCACAATCATGATCGTCCCGCACGGCCACCTTCATGATCGACCCGGGTCTTTCCTCTACCGCGCACCAAGCCGTTACCTCTGCCGTGGAAGCGCCGTCGGGAAGCGCCGAGATGAGGTTCCGGCGAGGGTGTGCCCGCAGCGCTGCGGGCACACCCTTTCTCACGGGTTTGGGCGGCGAAACTGCTGGGTCTCGTCGCTCACGTTGCCGGACCGCTACGTGCCGCGCTGCCGGCCCTGGGTGCCGAACACGGACGACTGCGGTATCACCTGGGTGGGCTGTGCGCCCCGGTCGGCCATCTGCCGCTCGTAGTCGGCGCGGCCGGCGCCTTGCGCCTGCCGCTGCTCGCGGATGGCCCGGGACTCCTCCGCCATGCGGTCGAGCCACCGGTCCCAGCGGGTCTGCATCGGCTTCACGAGGCCACCGCCGACGCCGATGATCAGGATGCCGGCTACGGTGGCGAGGAACGCGATCAGTACCGGCGTGGTGACCGTGGTGGCGATGCCCACCTGGTTCAGCGCGGCGATGATGCCGAGCGCCAGGATGAAGACCGCCGCCAGGTTGGCCAGCACCCGCCCGTACGAGAGCCCGCCGAGCGCGCCGGTGACCAGGTCCCGCACCGCGTTGGCGATGGCGGCGGCGACGACCACGATGACGATCGCCACGAAGGCTCGCGGCAGCCACGAGATGACGCCCCGAATCAGGTCACTGATCGGGTTTGGTCCCCAGACCCCGAAGGCGAGCTGCAGGGTGAACAGCAGGACCGCGTAGTAGGCCAGTCTGGCCAGGATGTCGCTGGCGTCGTACTTGGTGCGTTCGAGCGCGCGTTTCACGCCGCCTCGTTCGACCGCGCGGTCGAAGCCCACCCGTTCCAGTACCTTGTCCACGATCTTCAGGACGGCGCGGGCGACGAGCCAACCGATCACGAGGATGACGATGAACGCGACCGCCTTCGGAACGAAGAGCAGCACGGCCCGCCATAGATCGACCAGGGCACTGCCGATGTTGACCTGGTCGACCGCGAGGGTTTTCTGCATGATGTCCCTCCTGTCGCATGAACTGCGATCCCCCGCATACCCGGTCGGTCCGCCGGCACGCCGCGCCGACTCGCGGAATCCCGACAGGCCATGGGCGAAGAGGTAGCGGCTGGCCGTGTGCCATATGTGCGCTGGGCGGTGACTTGCCCGCTGCAACCAAAGGTGAACGAGGCGCGATGGTGAACCCCGAGTTCGTCGGCTAGAACCCTAGCCTGACGGGCGGACGGGTCGTGTGACCCGCACGCCCATGGGCGCCTGCTCGAGGAGTGCCTCGGCGCTTACCGCCGGCGGCGGCTGGGCTCCGGGATGTTCGTCTCGACCTCCTCGTGGCGGACCTGCTCGTCGATCGGCTGGTCCTCGACCACCTCGTTCTTGGTCAGGTGGACCCGCTCGACCGGCACCCGGTCCTTGGCCACCACCGGATGCTCGGCGCGCAGCTGCATCTCCTGCTGCGCCTCACCGATGTCGGCGCGAACGTTGCCCGCGTCCGCGGCGGTGATCGGCTCGCGCTCGACGTACACCTCGTCGTGCTCGACCGGCACGGTTGTGTGCACGTTCTCGGTGACCATCTTCTTGCGCAGTACCGCCTTGCCCGCAGGCTGGCTTTCCGTGCCCACCCGCAGCCGTTCCTCGGAGCGGATCAGTTCCTCGCGGGCCTGCGGCGTCTGCTGCGGCTGCATGCGGTAGTGCGCGTACAGCTGCGCGGTCTGCTCGGCGGTCAGCGGCTTGTCGTTGCCAGGCTCGACGCTCGGGGCGCTTTGGACGGTTGCCTTGTCGTAGGCGACCATCAGCTTCCCCTTCTGCATCTGCGCGTTGCCCAGCGGGGCCATGGGCTCAGGGCCGCCGCCGGTTTGCACGCTCACCCAGGCCGGGTAGCCCGCAGTGGCCCACACCTGGCGGACCTTGCCGATCTTGGCACCCGACTGGTCCTGGACGTCCTGGCCGTACAGCGAACGCACCTGCTGTTCAGTGAGTTGCACGAGTCGTCCTCCTCTCGCCTGTCACCGCCCCGCGTACCCGACGAGCCCCCGGCCATTCGCCGCCCCGGGGCGCCTACCCGACGGGGACGAGCGGACCGCGCGGCCGACCAGGCATAACGATTGCAGATGTGGGCATTCACGCCCACCCTGCGGCAAATGCGAGGGAAGGAGAAGACATGAGCACTTATCCCATCCAGCCTGCGGCAGCCGGCCCCCGGCGCAGCGGCGAAGACTAGTCCCGCTGCCGCCTTCGCGCTGGTGTTCGGGGTCGCCGCCCTGGTCTGCGTGCTGACCGCCATCTTCGCCCCCGTGGGACTGGTGCTAGGGATCATCGGGCTCATCCTCGGCATCGTGGCACTGCGGATGACCCGACGCCCCGGCGTCACCGGCCGCGGCGTCGCGATTGGCGGCCTGGTCCTCAGCGTGATCGCCGTCCTGGTAGCCATCGCGTTCGCCGCCGGTGTCACCACCTTCCTCAACAACAAACAGGCGGTTGACCGCCTCGAACGCCAGGTCGAGCACCTCCGCGACAAGCTGCCTCACTGAATCACCACAACGGCGGCGCCCGCCGGTACCAACGCTTGATTGTCCGACTTGGCCGCTGGGGTCATGTACCTGATCGGCGGACCTGTGGCGACCAGCCGGGGTCCCTGCGCCGCCGCTGGATGAGCTGCCGTTTCCCGTCTAGGAGGGGCGGCCATGAGTGAGACTGGAGCCGGGACCCGTCGGGTTGGTCTCGCATGTTCACTCGGCACTTCCGAGCAATCACGATCACGTCGTTCACCGCCGGTGGGCTGACGAGGGCGGCGCGCGCAGACATTTTCGGACGGTTCGGTGGCTGAGCGCCGAACGCAGCGGGAGTCGCGGCTTGCGATGGTGCACGCTTGGCTCGGGATAGGCATCGTTGGCCTTGGGCCCGCCGCGGACGGTGGGCAGCCCAGTGCCTGTGCCCGGTTGCGGCTGACGGCGTCGGACCGGATATGCCAACTGGTGCGGCTTATGGGAGTAATAAGGGTGAGCGACACTAATCTTGGTGCCCGCAGCGGGCGGGGCAGTGAGTACGCTGACCTGTCCCGCCTGGTGCGGGGTGCTGGGCTCCTCCACCGGCGGCCCGGCCACTACGCGTTACGCATGGGGCTGGTGCTCGGGTGTCTCGGCGTGGCGGGCGTGGTGTTGGTCCGGCTCGGGCAGTCGTGGTGGCAGACCGTGGTCGCGGCGTTCCTTGCGGTGATCTTTGGCTCAGGCGGGGTTCATCGGCCACGACGCTGGGCATCGGCAGATCTTCCGCTCCCGCACTGCCAACGACGTGGTTGGCCTGCTGTTCGGCAACCTGCTGATCGGCCTCAGTTACGGATGGTGGGTGGACAAGCACAACCGGCACCACGCTCACCCCAACACTGAGGGCCATGATCCGGACATCGTGGTGGCGCCCCTGTCGTTCACCCCGGGGCAGGCCGAGGCGCGGCGCGGTCTCGGCGCGGTGTTCGTCCGGCACCAAGCCACGCTGTTCTTCCCGCTGCTGCTGGAGGGCCCGCACCTGCACGCCGCCAGCGTCAAGGCTGTGCTCGGCCGCGGCCGGCTCAAGCATCGCCCGATCGAGGCCAGCCTGCTCGCCCTGCACATCGTCGGCTACCTCACGGCCGTGTTCCTGCTCCTGAACCGCCCGCAGGCGATCGTGTTCATTCTGGTCAACCAGGGCCTTTTCGGTTTGTACCTGGGTTGCTCGTTCGCGCCCAACCACAAGGGGATGCCCATCCTCAGCGAGGCAGGTGCCCTCGACTATCTGCGGCGGCAGGTGCTGACCTCCCGCAACGTGCGCGGTGGATGGCTCATCGATGTCCTGCTGGGCGGGCTCAACTACCAGATCGAGCACCACCTCTTCCCCAGCATGCCCCGACCGAACCTGCGCCGCGCCCAGCCACTGATCCGCCAGTTCTGTATAGCGCACGGCGTCCCGTACCACGAGACCACGCTGACCCGGTCCTGGGCGCAAGCGCTGCAGCACCTGCGGACGGTCGGCAAGCGACCGACCCAACCGGGAACCGACAGACACTGAATGCGGGCCGCTACTGTCGCTGCTCAAACTGCCGCTGTCACACTCCTGTCACGTGGTTGCCGACAGGGCATACCCGCTTCCCCTCCCGCGACCCGCTGCGCGGACCTTGCATGTTCAGGGGCATCCGCGCCGAAATGGCGGCGATCAGGGCACCCGTAGGCGACGTTCTGGTCCGCGGACCCGAGCCGCCGTCCATGATGACCCGAGCCATGACCCGACTCATCCGCGCCGACCTGATCGTCATCGACGACATCGGCCTACTCCCGGTCGGGCCGGTCGCGGGTGAGGGACTGCAGCCCGGATGACCCGTCTGCCGCCTCGCTGACCTCGAACCCGTCCGCTTCCCGCGCACGGTCATGCGGATCTTGGGCTCGTCATCAATGACGAGAAACGCGCAGATTGCTCATCGTGCTCGCTTTCCACGGCAGGGGCTGGCGCGGCCGCGGATTCCCCGGCGGCGGCCTTCAGGTACAGCTCCTCGAATGTACGCAGCGCGTGGCCAAGGTCGTGCGCAGCGATGATCCGCCGGCTAACCGCTCCCATCTGGGCGCGAGCCGACGCGTCGTCCAGCAGGGCGGCCAGGTGCGCGGCGAGGGCGTGAATGTCTCCTGGCGGATAGAGGTAGCCGTTACTGCCGGGTCGGACCAGGTGCGGCAGCGCCATGGCGTCGGCCGCGACGATCGGCTTGCCGGCGGCCATGGCCTCCATGGTCACTAGGCTCTGCAGTTCGGCGGTGCCGGGCATGCAAAACACGTCGCAGCGGGCATAGGCGTGCAGGACCTCCTGGTCGCTGACGAGGCCGTGGAAGGTGACCCGATCCCAGATGCCGAGCTGGCGCGCCAGATCCTCCAGCACCCGGCGGTGGCAGCCGTCGCCGACGATCTCGCCGATGGCCTGCAGCCGCTCAGGCAGCAGCGCCAGCGCGTGCAGCAGCTGGTCGACGTTCTTCTCCTGGTCGAGCCGGCCCACGAACAGCACACGCCGCCGCCCGTCGCCGCCGTCGGGCGGTGGCTGAGCGAAGCGGTCCAGGTCGAGGCCGCAGGACACCGGCTCGGCGGCGCAGCGCAAGCCCTTCTCGTGCAGAAGTTGCACCGCCCGTGGGGTGGGAGCGGTGACGATGTAGGCGCGGTGAAAGACACGTACGAGGTCGCGCCAGGCGAGCCGGCAGGCCACACCGGCGAGCCAGGCGGGAAGCCGGGCGTAGCCGAGGAGGTTCTCCGGCATGAAATGGTTGGTGGCCACCACCGGTATCCGGCGCCGGCGCGCGGCGGCGGCCAGGCCGCGGCAGACCGGGAAGTGGGACTGGATGTGCACCACGTCGGGGGCGACTTCGTCCAGCAGGCGCGCTGCTGGCCGGGCTACCTGCCACGGCACGCACACGCGGAACGTGGGATGAAACGGGGTGCGGTGGGACACGAGCCGGTGCACCATGAGCCCCTTCTCCAGAGTGCTGCCCGGACCGCTCTCCCTCGCCGGGCAGATCACATGCACCTCGTGCCCACGGCCAAGCAGCCCGGTGGCAAGCCGGTGGGTGAAGTTCGCCGCGCCATTGACATCCGGCAGGTAGGTGTCCGCGCCGATGACGATGCGCTGGCGTCGGAGGCGAGGTCTGTTCATGACGGACTCCAAGTCGTGGTGCAGGCCGGCCGAATGGGTGCCGATCTGGGCGAGGTGAGGAAAGGGGACGGAACGGGTGATGTGCAGCACCCCCACCACAGCCACGGCCGAACAGGTCGTCGACAGCCCGGTCGCGGCCCGGCAGCCTGGGCGCGTTGTGTGAGCCAGAAGCCAGTGAGCCCGGCCAGCATCAGCCCGGCGAGGGTGGCGCACAGCGGGCCGCTGAAGCCGTGCGCGGTGAACTCCTCGCCCGCGGCCCGCATTCCCACGGACACAGAGCCATATGCAGCCCCGGCGCCAACGGCCTGCGCCACACACCGCCGGTCGGGCAGCAGCCGGGAAAGCCCGCGGCCCACAGTTGGGCGGGCCGCCCCGCCTCGGCGAAGGGCGCCTGCAGCCGCCTCGTGTTGCAGGCGCGCCCCCGCCGCACAGCAGCAGGCGCCCAGCACGGCCAACACGACGGCGAGCGCGGCCACCACCGGCTCCGACCCGGCAGCGCGGCGGCAACACGCCATGCAGCCGTCGGCCGGCGCCATCGCCACCCAGAACATGCGCTTCTGCGGAGACGCCGTACTGGTCGGCCCCGGCAGTGTATGACGGAAGGGGCAGTGCCGTGTCAATCGAGCCAATGCTCCGTCCGCCGCCCGGCCACCGGGTTTACCTCACTCTTGCCTGGGAACGACCGCACCGCTGGGGGCGCTTGGCGGGCGGTCTGGGCCAGCGGTGACCGCCAGTCAGGCCCGGGAGGCCGGTGGCGTGAGCCCGCCGGTCTTCCTTGCTCCCGCAACGGCCGCACCGGAGGTTGCACTCCGGGTTCAGCACGGCAGGTGGTTAGTCGCGCTTCGGTGGAGCTGGCACGAGTCTCACCCACGCGGCCTTGCCGCTGTGGTGGTCGGCGAGGCCCTCCGCCCTTAGAGCCTGGTAAATAAGGGTTTCAGGTGTTTTGGTGGCGGGCGAGGCGGCGGGTCATGACGATGATCATGGCCCATTGGACCATCGCGGCGTGGTGGTC
>NZ_JAEVHJ010000347.1:0-6693 GCF_016802855.1 Micromonospora sp. ATA51
TCCCAGCAGCCGCGGGCCCCACAGGGGCAGTGCCGGCGGCGGTCGCCGAGGGGCAGGTGTCCGTATTCGCCGGCGGCGCCGTGGGCTCCGGTGACCGGGTCCCGTCGACCCCCACCCCCGTCGATCTTGCACTTGTCGCCCCGGCGAATGGGGCACAACGCCCATCGTGAGGGCCCGAACTGCAAGATCGGCGCGCTGGGGGGTGGGGGAGGTGGTCAGGTCAGGGTGTGGGTGACCTTTTCGGTGGTCGCGCGGGAGTCGGTGCGGGTGGCGTCGAGGTTGCCGCAGAGGACGATGCTGGCGCGGGCCGTGAGCGGGGCGAGGAGCCAGTCGACCGGGTCGGGGTGGACGGCCGCGTCGATCAGCAGGCGGTCGCCGGGGGCGATGCCCAGGTCCGCGGCGCGGGCCTCCCCGCGGGCCAGCAGGTCCGCGTCCGCCTCGCCGCCACCGGGGTACGGGGTGAAGTGGTCGCCGTGGCCGCGTACCGCCACGACGTAGTCGGCGAAGCCGGGCGGCACCTGACGCAGCGGGGCGGCGAACGGGGCGAGCGCGAGGGCGTACCGCTCGCCCGCCGACCAGGCCGCCGCCTCCTCGGCCCGGTCCGCCGCCGCGAAGAGCACGTCCACGTCGCCCGGCTTGTCGACCACCGTCAACGTCGCCGACCAGCAGCCGAGCAGCACCGCGGCGGTCTGCCAGTGCGGCGGCAGCAGCACCCCGGCCGTGTCGCCGGGGGCGACGGCCGCCTCGTCGACGAGCAGGTTGGCCGTCTTGGCCACCCAGTTCGCGAGCGTCGCGCCGGAAAGCTCGGTCCGCTCACCGGTCGCGTCGTCGTACCAGGTCAGCAGGGGGCGGGTCGGGTCGGTCGCGATCGCGGCGGCGAAGACCCGGGCAATGTTGTCGGACATCGGCGCGAACGATACGCGGTCCGCGCCCGTATTCGATGACGATGACAAGTCGGCGTACCGTCGGGTCGCAGTCAGCGTCGGGGCCCCGCCCCGGCGTAGGCTTGCCGACAGTGCTGTTCACCACAGACCCGCCAGCCTGAGGAGTCGCCCCGTGACCGCCGGTCGCCCGCCCCGCGTGCTCATCGACGCCACGAGTGTCCCCGCCGACCGTGGCGGCGTCGGTAGATACGTCGATGGCCTGCTCGGCGCCCTCGGCAAGGTCTGCGGCTCCGGCGTGGACCTTGCCGTGGTGAGCCTCCGCACCGACCTGGAGCGCTACACCCGGATGCTGCCCGGGGCGGAGGTCATCCCCGCCCCGGCGGCGGTCGCGCACCGTCCCGCCCGGCTCGCCTGGGAGCAGACCGGCCTGCCGCTGCTCGCCCAGCAGGTGGGCGCGGAGGTGCTCCACTCGCCCTTCTACACCTGCCCGCTGCGGGCCGGCTGCCCGGTGACGGTCACCGTGCACGACGCGACGTTCTTCACCGAGCCGGAGCATTACGATAAGTCCCGCCGGACGTTCTTCCGCAGCGCGATCAAGACGTCGCTGCGCCGGGCCGACCGGGTGATCGTGCCGAGCAAGGCCACCCGGGACGAGCTGATCCGGCTGCTCGACGCCGACCCGACCCGGATCGACGTGGCGTACCACGGTGTCGACCAGGCCGCCTTCCACGCCCCGAGCGAGGAGGAGAAGGCCCGGGTCCGGGCGCGGCTGGGGCTGGGCAGCAGCAGCTACATCGCGTTCCTCGGGGCCAAGGAGCCGCGGAAGAACGTACCCAACCTGATCCGCGGCTGGGCCCGCGCGGTGGCCGACCGGACCGACCCGCCGGCCCTGGTCATCGCCGGCGGCCAGGGGCACGACGACGACATCGACCGCGCGGTGGCCGAGGTCCCGTCGCACCTGCGGCTGCTCCGCCCGGGCTACCTGCGCTACGCCGACCTGCCCGGCTTCCTCGGTGGCGCACTGGTCGCCGCCTACCCGTCGTACGGCGAGGGCTTCGGCCTGCCGATCCTGGAGGCGATGGCCTGCGCCGCGCCGGTGCTGACCACGCCCCGGCTCTCCCTGCCCGAGGTGGGCGGCGACGCGGTGGCCTACACCAGCGAGGACTCGGCCCAGATCGCCACCGACCTGGCCGCCCTGCTGGACGACGAGCACCGCCGGCTCTCCCTGGCCAAGGCCGGTTTCGACCGGGCCAAGGAGTTCACCTGGGAGTCCAGCGCCGAGGTGCACATCGCGGCGTGGAGCCGGGCCCGTTCCTGATTGTCGGCTGCCGGTACGCCCGACGGTGCGTCCGCGGCATGGCGGTTCGGGCATGATGTGCTGATGTTCTACGCCGTCATCCCGGCGGGTGGCAGCGGCACGAGGTTGTGGCCGCTGTCCCGTGCCGGCCACCCCAAGTTCCTCCACCCGCTGACCGGCACCCCGGCCTCGCTGCTCCAGGCCACGGTGGACCGGCTCGCCCCGTTGGCCACACCCGAGCGCACGTTGGTGGTCACCGGTGCCGCGCACGTCGCGGCGGTGGCGCGGCAACTGGCCGGCCTGCCGGAGGAGAACATCCTCGTCGAGCCCTCGCCGCGCGACTCCTGCGCGGCGATCGCGCTGGCCGCCGCGGTGATCGTGCTGCGCGACCCGGAGGCGGTGATGGGCTCGTTCGCCGCCGACCACCTGATCGGCGACCCGGCCCGGTGGGCGGAGACGGTGCGCGAGGCGATCGGCGGCGCCGAGCGGGGGCTGCTGATGACGGTGGGCATCACCCCGACCCGGCCGGAGACCGGCTACGGCTACCTGGAGACGGGCGACCCGACCGGGGACGGTCCACTGCGTCCGGTCGTGGAGTTCAAGGAGAAGCCGGCCGCCGAGGTGGCCGAGGAGTACGTCCGCTCCGGGCGGCACCTCTGGAACGCCAGCATGTTCGTCTGGCGGGTGGACGTCTTCCTGGCCGAGCTGGCCCGGCAGCAGCCGGCGCTGCACGCCGGGATCACCGCGATCGCGGCCGCCTGGGGCACCCCGGAGCAGGACGACATCCTCGGCACCATCTGGCCGACCCTGCCGAAGATCTCCGTGGACTACGCGGTGATGGAGGGCGCGGCGACGGCCGGCCGGGTGGCCACCGTCCCCGGCGACTTCGGCTGGAACGACGTCGGCGACTTCCACACCCTCGGTGAGGTGCTGCCCGCCGACCCGGACGGCAACGTGGTGCTCGGCATCGAGGGCAAGCCGGGCGTGCTGCTGCGGGACAGCCGCGACCTGGTGGTGGTGCCGCAGTCGGGTCGGCTGGTGGCCGCCCTCGGCCTGCACGACCTGATCGTGGTGGACACCCCGGACGCGGTGCTGGTCTGCCCCCGCGACCGGGCCCAGGACGTCAAGAAGCTGGTCGACGAGCTGAAGGAGCGCGGCGAGGAGGGCTACGTCTGATCCGACGGCTCAGCGGTGCGGCGGCGCAGGGCGGCCAGGGCCGGGGCGACGAGCTGGGTGGTGCCGTCGGCCAGCGGCTCGGGGAGCCGGTCCGGCGGGAACCAGCCCAGCGCCTCGGACTCCGCGCTGACCCGCTCGGTGGCGCCCGCCGGGGCGAAGACCGCGAACCGGACGTCGTAGTGCAGCGAGCCGCCCTGGCAGGCCACCGGGTGGATGTCCACGTCGATCGGCACCGGGTCGACCACCAGGCCGGGGATCCCGGACTCCTCGGTCGCCTCGCGCAGCGCGGCCTCCGCGAGGGTCCGGTCGGCCGGCTCGCAGTGCCCACCGAGCTGCACCCACTTGCGGAACTTGCCGTGCAGGCAGAGCAGCACCCGCCCGCCGGTGGGATCGAGCACCAGCGCGCTGGCGGTGACGTGCCCGGCGCGGTGGCTCCGGCTCATCGCCACCGGGCCGGCCGTCAGCAGCCGCAGCGTGCGGTCCCGGGCCTCGGCGGCCGCCGGGCTGGTCGGGGTCCACCCGGTCAGCACGGCGGTCGCATTGCCGTGCAGGGCGTGGACGCCGGCGGGCGACGGATCCGTCGCGGGAGCGCCGGGCGGCGGGGCGGCGGGGCTGGTGGTCGCGGCGTCGGGCACCCCGACACTCTACGAGCGCGGCCCCCGTACCCTGGCCGGGTGGCCCTGCGACTCGTCGAGTTCGTCGTGGCCGGCAACGAGGCCAGTGACCTGCTGCCGGTCCGCTCACCGGCGGTGCTGCGCGGGCACCACGCGCGGCGCGGCTTCTGGACCGTCCTGGACGAGGGCCCGGTGGAACGCTGCCTGGCCCTGCTGCTCGAACGCGAGGACGGCGAGTGGGTGGCGCAGCACGTCGCCGCCGACGCTGGCGCGGAGAACGGCCGGACCGAGGACGGTGAGGCGCTCGCCCACCACGACGGCTGGGTGTACGTGTTCGGCTCGCATTTCGGCTCGAAGGCCGGCCCGCTGCGGCCTCGGCGGGCGTTCGTGGCCCGGTTCCGGGAGGACGACGCCGCCACCGGGACGCTGCCCGTGCACGTGGTGCGCAACCGGTTCCGGCTGCACCGGGCGGTCAACGACGCGCTCGCCGCGGCTCCGCTGACCCCGCTGCCGCCGGGCGACCGGGTCCGGCACCGGTTCATCGTGGAGACCCTGGCCCGGGGCACCGCCCGGGCGAAGAGCTGGGTGAGCCGGCTCACCGAGGACGACCTGCCGCTCAACGTCGAGGCGGCGGCCTTCACGCCGACCGGCACGGTGCTGCTCGGGCTCCGGTTCCCGGTGACCGCCGAGGGCGAGCCGATCCTGGTCGAGCTGGCCGGGGTGGCGGGGATGTTCGCCGCCGACCCGGCCTGGCCCCAGGCCGTGGGGGCGTACGCGCTGACCGGGGTGACGCCGCCGGGGGCGCTGACCGGTTTCCGGGCGATCGCGCCCACCGCCGACGGCGGATACGCGGCGGTGATCGGGTCGATCGACGCGCTGGGCAAGGGTTCGGTGCTGCTCGACGACCATCCGCAGGGCGGCGCGGTGACCTCGCGGCACGTCCGCTTCCGGCTCGACGTCACGCCGGACGCGCGGGTGGCCGGGAAGGTGGTCGCCGACCTGGCGCCGTTCCACCACGTGGAGGGCTTGGCCGAGCTGGCGGGACGCTGCTGGTACGTCACCGACGAGGACCATCGGGTGGCGCTCTGGAGCGACTGACACCCGGGTCGAGCCCCGGGGACGACCGGGTGACACCTCTGCGGAACGTGGCCCGCAGACCCTCGTGGTGCCGCCCGGTCGCCGCTTTCCCGGCCCCCGGTCGCCCCCGGAGCCGGTGATGTCCCGGCCCTGAGGGGCAAGGGGAAGCATGCCCAACCGGGCCCGGTCACGTCGAGGTTTTTCAGCTCACGCTTAAAGATGGAGATTAGTGCCGGCGGGTACAGTGCAGATGGTCGGCGGGCACTCCCTCTGCCCCGCCCCCGGGAGAGCGCTCCATGCTGAAGATCTTTTTCACGAGCGAGGACATCCTGCGGACCAGGGTGGCCCCCGCCGCGGACCCGGTCTGGGAACTGGTCCTCAGCCTGCACCTGTTGCAGGGCCGCAGCCGGGACCCGCTGCTGGCGAACTGGCGGCGCAGCGTGGCCCGGACCCTGCGTACCGACAGCGCCGCCGACCGTCTCCGCCTGCTCTTCGCGCTGAACCCGCCCCGCGGCTACTTCCCCGACTTCCTCACCCCGTACGAGAGCCTGGCGGGCTTCGAGGCGGGCCTGGAGGCGGTCCGGGCCACCCCGGTCGACCTGCTGCGCCGGGACCTGACCCTGCTGACCGGGGAGACCCCCCTGCCCTCCTCGGCGTCCGCACTGGCCCGGGGCGAGCCCGAGGTGCTGCGCCACCTCACCGACTCGATGGCGCGGTACCAGGAACTGGCCATCGCGCCGTACTGGTCCCGGATCCGGGCCGCGGTGGAGGCCGACCGGGCGCGGCGGGCCCGGGCCCTGCTCGACGGCGGCGTCGAGGGGCTGCTGGCCAGCCTGCGCCCGAGCATGCGCTGGGAGGCGGGGATGCTCGAGGTGCTCGACTACCCGGACAGCCGGGAGCTGCACCTGAAGGGTCGCGGCCTGCTGCTGGTCCCGTCCTTCTTCTGCGCCCGGACCCCGGTCGCGCTGCTCGACCCGGCCCTGCCGCCGGTGCTGGTCTACCCGGTCGACCGGCTCGGCGGGCTCGCCCCGGAGCCCGGCCGGGGCGCCGGCCCGGCGCCGGGCGACGGGAACCGCCAGGCCCTGGCGGCCCTGCTCGGGCGGACCCGCGCCGCCGTGCTGGAGGCGACCGACGACGGCTGCACCACCGGTGAGGTGGCCCGCCGGCTGCACATCTCACCGGCCGCGGCCAGCCAGCACACCACCGTGCTGCGCAACGCCGGGCTGCTGGTCAGCCACCGGGACCGCAACACCGTGCTGCACACGCTGACCCCGCTCGGCCGGGCCATGCTCGACTCCTGACCCGCCGGACCAGATCGCCCGGTGGGCGGGTCAGCGGTCAGAGCGCCAGGGCGGCGCCGGCGGTGCTGCCGTCGGGCGGCGGCAGCAGCGCGGAGGGGATCCCCTCCGCGGCCAGCGCGGTCCGCAGCCGTTGCAGGTCGGCGCCGAAACGCACCAGGTCCGGCTGGTTGACCGGGGTCGGCGGCGCCCCGAGGACCAGCCCGCTGGCCTGCGCCGGCCAGCCCGGCACGGTGGCCACCAGGCCGGCGCGTACCTCCTCGTCGGTGACGTGGGTGAAGACCGTGCCGGGCGCGACCACGTCGGCGACCGCGGCGACGGCCCGGTCGACCGCGGCCGGGTCGGCC
>NZ_JAEVHJ010000348.1:0-6690 GCF_016802855.1 Micromonospora sp. ATA51
CGGCGCTCGGACTGATCGTCGGATTCGTGCTGGCGCGGATGTCACTTGTGGCGGGGGTGCTCGATCCGTACCTGAAGATGTTCAACGCGTTGCCCCGGGGCGGCTCGTTGACGTGCTGGTGCAGGACGCTGAGCGGGTCCCCGGAGAACGGCGGGACGCCGGCGAGCATCGCGTAGAGCGTGCAGCCCAGGCTGTAGAGGTCGGTACGGGGGTCGACCGGCCGGCCGAGCGCCTGCTCCGGTGACATGTACGAGCCGGTCCCCAGCTTCGTCGCCGGACCGGTGAGGGTGTTCTGCCCGCCCGCCCTCGGGAGCCGGGCGATGCCGAAGTCGCAGATCTTCACCGTGCCGGACGGAGTGACGATCAGGTTGCCGGGTTTGACGTCCCGGTGCACCACCCCGGCCGCGTGCGCGGCGGCGATTCCGTCGCAGGCCTGCATCGCGATCGACACCGCCTGTCCGACGGGGAGCGGGCCGTCGGCGATCAGCGCCGCCACGGTCCGCCCCTCCACCAGCTCCATCACCAGGTAGGAGTCGTCCGCCTCGGTGCCGAAGTCGTACACGGCGACGATGTGGGGGTGGGTCAGCCGGGCCGCCGCACGGGCCTCGCGGTCGAAGCGTTCGGCGGCCATCGGCTCGTCGAGGCCGGCCGCGGTGAGCACCTTGATCGCCACCGGCCGGTCCAGCCGCAGGTCCCGCCCCCGCCACACCTCGCCCATGCCGCCGGTGCCCAGCAGCTCCTCGGGCAGGTAGCGGCCATCCAGCAGACGTCTCAGCACCACGTCACTGTTTCCAGCCGCGGTCGTGGTTACACGGGGCGGCCGCTGGTGCGCCGGCCGGAATCGGGGTGGTCGGACGGGTCAGGTCTCCCGTTGGACGGTGTCGGAATGCATCGGGGCCGTCGGGGTAGGAGAACAGGCAACAACCCCCCGAAAGTGAGGTGTGATCCCCATGCCGACCGCGCGCGAGATCATGACCAGTGACGTGACCTGTGTCCGGGAGCAGGACGACCTCAAGGCCGCCGCCCGCCGGATGGCGGAGCTCGGCGTCGGCTCGCTGCCGATCTGCGGCGACGACAACCGGCTCAAGGGCATGTTGACCGACCGGGACATCGTGGTGAAGGTGCTCGCCGAGGGCAGCGACCCGGGCACCGTGACCGCCGGTGAGCTGGCCCAGGGCGAGGCGGTGACGATCGGCGCGGACGACGACGCGGCCGAGATCCTGCGGACCATGGGCAAGCACAAGGTACGCCGGCTGCCGGTGATCGACGGGCACGAGCTCGTCGGGATCGTAGCCGTCGCCGACGTGGCCCGGTCGCTGCCGGAACGCCCGGTGGGCGACCTCATCGAGGCCATCTCCGAGCGCTCCTGACCCGGCCCCCGCACACCCGTCGCCGCCCCTCCGGCCCACGCCGGGGCGGGCGGCGATCCGCTTCCGGTCGCCGTCAGGCCGGTGGGGTCAGCGGTGCGGTCTCGCCGCGCAGGATGGTCCGGACCTGCCGGATGAAGCCGCGGCGGCGGGCCTCCGCGATGAAGTTGCGCAGCGGCGAGCGGAACACCGGGTAGTCGTCGTAGTGGATCGGCACGGTCAGCTTCGGGCGGATCAGCTCCACCACGTCGGCACCCTGCTGGGCGTCCATGGTGAGCAGGATGCCGGCGATCCTGGTGCCGCCGAGGTGGATCAGCATGGCGTCGATGTCCGGGTACCGCTCGGGGATCCGGGCGAGCTGCGGGCGGCTCAGCGTGTCCCCGGTGACGTAGAGCCGGAACTCCGGCGACCCGCCGCGTACCAGGTCGGTCATCGTGCCCATCACGTCGGGCAGCAGCCGGTCCAGCACGCCGGGCCCGTGCTGCCCGGGCAGCGAGGTCAGCCGCAGCGTGGCGTCGCCGTGGTGCAGCTCGTACGAGTCCCAGGTGGGCAGGCCCTGCGCCGCCCCGAACCCCCAGCGGCGCAGCTTCTGTTCCGCCTGCGGCGTGGTGACGATCGGCAGCGACGGGTCCAGCCCGCGGCGGGCCACCCGGTCGAAGTGGTCGCCGTGCAGGTGGGACAGGACCACCGCGTCCAGGGTGGGCAGTTCGGGGATGGTCAGCGCGGGCTCCGTGCTCCGCTTCGACCACAGCCCCCGACCCAGGTACGCCCGCTGTCCCCGGTGCAGGAAGTTCGGGTCGGTGAGCAGGGTGAAACCCCCGATCCGGAGCAGGGTGGTGGCGGTGCCGATGAACGTCACCTCGGGCTGGTCGCTCGCCATGGTCGGGTCCTACCCGCCATCGGTGCGGGCATGCGGCTCGGCCGACGGTCGGACGCCGGGCTGCGGGAGGCGGTCGACGAGCCGGGTCAGGGCGCCGTTGGCGACGGTGGCGCCGAGCGCGGAGCCGGCGGCGATGGACCAGCCCACCGGGCCGAGCGGGGTGCAGCCGAAGAACTGGCTGACCCCGGGCGTCTGCACCACGGCGACCAGCACGCCGATCGACGTGGCGGTGGACGCCAGTACCGCGGGGCTGGTGCCGCCGGCCAGCACCGTCTGCCCGAGCTGGGTGCCGACCAGGGAGGCCAGGGCGACCGTGCCGGCCCGCCGACGTCGGCCGGTGTACCGGGCCAACGTCCAGCCGGCGGTCGCGCCCAGCGTGGTGGCGGTGGCCCGCAGCCCGATCTCCCGGGTCATCGTCTCGCCCAGCGAGGTGTCCGGACCCTCGCGCAGCAGGTCTTCGGCCCCGTCGGCGGCGGGCGGCCGGACCGCGATGGCCAGCGCCGGCGCCAGGTCGGTGAGCAGGTTGACCAGGAGCAGTTGTCGGCCGGTCAGCGCGGACCGGCCGGTCGACGCGGCGGTCAGCACGCTGAACCCGATCTCGCCCAGGTTGCCGCCGACCAGGATGCTCAGCGCGTGGCGGACCGAGGACCACATCGCCCGCCCCTCGACCAGGGTGGCGATGATGGTCTCCAGCCGGTCGTCGGTGACCACCAGGTCGGCCGCGGCGCGGGCCGCCGGGGTGCCGCGCTGGCCGAGGGCGATGCCCACGTCGGCCAGCCGGATCGCCGGCGCGTCGTTGGCGCCGTCCCCGGTCATCGCCACCGTCCGGCCGTGCCGCTGCAAAGCCTGGATGATGCGTACCTTGTGGGCGGGGGTGCAGCGGGCGACAACGTCGGTGTTGGTGAGCCGCTCGGCCAGGGCCTTGTCGTCGAGCCGGTCCAGCTCGGTCGCGGTGACCACGCGCTGCTCGCCGTTGTCGGGACTGATGATCGATGCGATCGCCTCGGCGGTGGCCGGATGGTCCCCGGTGATCATGATGGTGTGCACGCCGGCCTGCCGGATCCGCCGCACGGCGGGCGCGGCGCTCTCCCGGACGCCGTCGGCGAGCGCCAGGAAGCCGACGAAGACCAGCCCCTCGACCTGCTCGTCGGTCACCGTCTCCGTGCCGACCGCGCACTCGCCGACGGCGAGGACCCGGTGCCCGGCCCCGGCCCGTTCGGCGAGCATCCCGTGCAGCTCCGCCCGGCCCGCCTCGTCCAACGGCTCGTCCCCAGCGGCGGTACGCCGGGCCGCGCAGCGCGGCAGCACCGTCTCGGGGGCGCCCTTCACGCTCAGCAGCAGCCGGCCTTCGGTCCGTCCGACCGTGGCGTGGTAGCCCCGGGACGGCTCGAACGGCAGCCCGCCCACCGCCTCCCACTCCGCCGCGCCGGTCCGTTCCGTCACCCCGGCGGTGTCCGCGCCGCGGCGTACCGCCCGGTCGGTCTGCTGGGGCAGCTCGTCCGGTTCGGGCGCGGCGGGGGTGGCGCGCAGCGCGGTGGCCAGGGTCAGCTTGAGCGGCTCGTCCAGCCGGTCCGGCGGGGCGTGCCGGCCACCGCCGTCGCCCACCCCGGCGAGCAGCAGTTTCCCCTCGGTGAGCGTGCCGGTCTTGTCGAAGCAGAGCACGTCGACCCGGCCCAGCGCCTCGATGGTGCGCGGGTTGCGGACCAGCGCGCCGTGCTCGGCGAGCCGGCGGGCCGCGGCCAGCTGCGCGGCGCTGACCAGGAACGGCAACCCCTCCGGCACCGAGGCGACGGCCAGGTTCGCGGCGGTGGCCGCCGTCTCCGCCAGCGGTACGCCCCGGAGCAGCCCCGCCCCGGCCACCGCGATCGCCGACCCGGCGGCGAGCGGCAGCGCGGCACTGGTGAGCCTGCCCAGCCGGGTCTCCACGCCGCTGGCCGGGGGTGCCTGGCGGGCCAGGGCGAGGCTGCGGCCCGCCTCGGTCTCCTCCCCGGTCGCCACGACCACGGCGGTGCCGTGCCCGGCGGCGACGGTGGTGCCCTCGTACAGCATCGACCGCCGGTCGGCGACGGCGGCGGCCACCACCGGGTCCGGGGTCTTGCCGACCGGCAGCGACTCTCCGGTCAGCGACGACTCGTCGGCCTCCAGCCCGTCGGCGGTGAGCAGCCGGCAGTCGGCGGGGATCGCGTCGCCGGGGCCGACCGTGACCACGTCGCCGGGCGCCAGGTCCTCCGCGGCGACCACCTGCTCCGCACCGTCGCGGAGGACCCGCGCGGTCACCGCCGCGCGGGTCAGCAGCTCGGCCAGGGAGCGTTCGGTGTTGCGCTGGTGCACCGCGCCGATCAGCGCCGACCCGCCCACCACCCCGCCGACCAGGGCGGCGTCGACCAGCGAGCCGAACGCGGCGGAGAGCACCGCCCCGGCGGCGAGCACCGGGGTGAGCGGGTTGGCCAGCTCGTCGACGAACACCCGGAGCAGCCCGGACGGTCCGGCGGCCTCGCCGGTGACGCCATCGCGCCGGCGGGCCGCCTCGGCCGTGCTGAGCCCGTCCGGACCGGTGTCGAGCTGTCGCAGCACGGTCTCCACCGGCATCAGGTGCCAGGCGGTCACCGGCGGCACGGACCGGCGGGTGCGGTCCGGCAGCCGCCGGGCCCGCCACACGCCGTGCGCGAAGGCGAGCGCGGCGGCGCCGTTCACCGCGGCCAGGGCCCGGCCGGGGAGCTGCTGCGGGTCGGCGGTGAACGCGCCCAGCGCGCCGAGGCCACTGCCGGCCATCCCGATCCGGATGTTCTGCCCGGTCATCCGGCGGGCCACTCCGGTCGCCTCGATCAGCAGCGCGGGGATCCGCAGGTCGACGCCGACCAGCAGGTGGGCGCCCCACGGCGGGAGGTCGTCCGGGTCGGCGACGCCCAGGCCGCAGTCGGCGGCACCGAGCGCCGAGCGGTCGCCGGAGACCAGCATGACCACCGCGCCGTCGCGTTGCAGGGCGCGTACCGACTGGGTGAGTCGCGGGCCGCCGGGCAGCACGGCGTCGGCGAAGTCGTACCGGCCGTCGTCGTCACCGCCCACCACCAGCCGCAGTCCGGCCTGGCGGGCGGCGGTGGGGAGGGCGTCGACGCCGGGTGCCGGTGCGGGTTCCACCCGCAGCACCGCGGCGAGGGTGTCCCCCTGGGCGAGACCGAGCAGGGTGCCCCCGTCCTCCCGGAGCCGGCGGCTGTCCGGGGTGTCGCCGGGGTCGTCGGCGTCGATCCGGTCCAGTGGCCCGAGCCGCCACCCGTCGGCCTCCCGCAGCCCGTCGGGGGCCTCCGGGTCGAAGAGTGCGAAGGCCCGCGCGGCGACCTGACCGGTGTCCGCCCCGGGCAGCGGCGCCAGGTCGGCCAGCACGCCCCGGTCCGAGCCGAGGACCGCCGCGTCCAGCACCACCGTGTCGATCCGGTCGAGTTCCCGCAGCACGCTGCGGTCCATGACGATCACACCGCGCCGGGCCAGCATCCGGCCGAGCTGCGCCGCATATCCTTCGCGGCCGCTCCCCGGGGCCTTGGGCAGCGCGGACAGCGCCAGCGCGGCGGCCCGCTTCGGGCCGGCCACCGGGACCGCGACCGCGCCGGCGGCGGCGCCCGCGGCGAGCGACCGGGTCACGTACCGCTCGGCCGGCCCCGGCGGCGTCGGACAGGGGCGTTCGCCGGCGGGTACCCGGGCGACCGCCCGCTCCGGGTCGCCCGTCAGCCTCGGCTCGGCCTTCGACCAGGCGGCGAGCTGGGCGCGGGCCTCACCCCACTGCACCACCCGCTGCACGCCGTCCAGCACGATCCCGGTCCAGCCGCCGGCGAGCCCCTGGGCCACCGCCTCGGCGAGCGGGAAGAGCAGTTGGGCGCGGGGGTCCGCGCGCAGGCCCCGGTCGGCGAGGGCGTGCAGTTTCGGGTGCAGGTCGACTGCGGTGAGGAAGCCGGCGACCTCGCCGGGGACCGGTGTGAACGGCAGGATCCGGGTGGCCGCCGAGATGGTCAGGCCGAGCGCGTCGGAGGCCAGCGCGCCGAGGGTGCGGGGGGTGCGCGGCCCCTCCTCGGGCGGTTGCGGAGGCGCGACCTCAGGGTCGGGTTCGTGCGGGCAGACCCGCTCGGTCCGGGCGATCGTGGTGATCAGGTCGCGCAGCTGCGGCTTCGGCTCCTCGACGGCCACCACCACCCGGCCGGAGGGGGCGTTCACCCGGGCCCAGGCCACCCCGGGCATCCGCTCCAACGTCTGCTCGACCTGGCGGGCCAGCCGGTCTCCGCCGTCCTGGCAGACGCCGTGCACCTCGATGTGGTGCCGGCCGTCCCGGGACCACACCCGGCGGCGGGTCAGCCCGGCCACCCGGGCCAGCCGCGCCGCGACGTCGCCCACGCCGCGTGCGGTGTCGGCGACGGCCGCCGGCACGGGTGTCCGCCCGGCCAGGTCCCGCACGGC
>NZ_JAEVHJ010000349.1:0-6618 GCF_016802855.1 Micromonospora sp. ATA51
CATCGCGCCGGCGGTGGCCGAGGCGATGCGCCGCGACCTCGGCCTGACCGACGCGCAGCTCGGCACCCGCCTGCGGGTCGAGGCCGCCGCCCCGACCGTCGAGAAGCGCCTCCGCGCCCGGCTCGGTGGAGCCTTCGCCGGGGCGTGGATCCCGCCCGGCGGTCGACGCCTGACCGTGGCCGTCACCGATCCGGCGCTCGCCCCGGCCGTCCGGGCCGAGGGCGCTGATCCAAAGGTCGTGCCCCGCGACGAGCGCACCCTCGACGCGGCCAAGCGGTCCCTGGACCGCAGCCGGGCGAAGGCGGACCCGCGCAGCGTCTACGGCTGGTACGTCGACGTGGCACGCAACGCGGTCGTGGTGACGGCCCGGCCCGGCGCCACCGCGGAGGCGCGCTCCTTCGCCCATGCCAGCGGGCTCGCCGCGAGTGCGGTGACCGTCGCCGAGTCCGCCGACGCGCCCCGCCTGAAGTACGACATCCGCGGCGGTGACCAGTACGTCATCAACGGCAACACCCTCTGCTCGGTCGGCTTCGCCGTCGCCGGCGGCTTCGTCACCGCCGGCCACTGTGGCCGGCCCGGCAGCCCGACCCTCGGCTTCAACAACGTCGCGCAGGGCACGTTCGCCGGCTCGTCGTTCCCCGGCGACGACTACGCCTGGGTCCGCACCAACGGCGACTGGACGCCGCGGCCCTGGGTCAACAACTACTCGAGCGGCAACGTGGCGGTGGCCGGCTCCCAGGACGCGGCAATCGGCAGCTCGGTCTGCCGCTCCGGCCGCACCACCGGATGGCGCTGCGGGACCATCCTCGGCCGCAACGAGACGGTCAACTACGCGCAGGGCGCGGTGTACGGCCTCAGTCGCAGCAACGCGTGCGCGGAGGGCGGCGACTCGGGTGGTTCCTGGATCTCCGGCAACCAGGCCCAGGGCGTCACCTCCGGCGGCTCCGGCAACTGCTCCACCGGCGGCACCACCTGGTTCCAGCCGGTCAACGAGATCCTCGCCGCCTACGGCCTGTCGCTGACCACCAGCGGCGGCGGTGACCGGTTGATCAGCAATTGGAACAACCGGTGCATCGACGTGCCGTACTCCAACTTCTCCGACGGCGTTCCGCTGCAGACGTGGACCTGCAACGGCACCGCCGCGCAGGCCTGGACCTTCACCGGCGGAACGCTGCGCAGCCAGAACAACATGTGCATGGACGTGGCCTGGGGCTCCACCGCCAACGGCGCCACCATCCAGATCGCCACCTGCAGCGGAAACCCGGCCCAGCAGTTCGTCCTCTCTGCCGCCGGCGACCTGGTCAACCCGCAGGCCAACAAGTGCGTCGACATCAAGGACTGGAACAACTCCGACGGCGCCCGCCTGCAGCTGTGGGACTGCGCCGGCACCGCCAACCAGAAGTGGCGCCGCGGCTGATCGCACCATCCCCTTTCCCGCCGCGCCCGCCGATCGTCAGCATCCGTCGTCCCGTACCCACCCCAAGGAGAACCCCGTGTTTCGAGCCCGCCCCCGCCCACGGTCACGAATCCTCGCCCGCGCCGTGACCCTCGCCCTCCTCGCCGCCTCGGCCGCCGTCTTGCCGCCGCACGCCCACCCGGCGCAGGCGGCCATCGCCGGGATCACCTGGCAGGACGAGTTCAACGCACCGGCCGGCACGCCCGTCGACCAGAGCAGGTGGCGGTTCGACATCGGCGGTGGCGGCTGGGGCAACAACGAGCAGCAGTACTACACCAACAGCACCAGCAACGCGGTGCACGACGGCCAGGGCAACCTGGTCATCACCGCCCGCAAGGAGAACCCGGCCAACTACCAGTGCCACTACGGCCGCTGCCAGTACACCTCCGCCCGGCTGCTCACGGCCGCCACCTTCACCCAGGCGTACGGCCGGTTCGAGGCCCGGATCAAAGTCCCGCGGGGTCAGGGCATCTGGCCGGCGTTCTGGATGCTCGGCAACGACATCGGCAGCGTCCAGTGGCCGAACTCCGGCGAGATCGACATCATGGAGAACGTCGGCAAGGAGCCGAACACCGTCTACGGCACCGTGCACGGCCCCGGCTACTCCGGCTCGGGCGGCATCAGCGGCAGTCGTACCCTCGGCCAGCCCCTCGCCGACGGCTTCCACAGCTACCGGGTGGACTGGGAGCCCAACTCCATCATCTGGTACCTGGACGGCGTCGAGTACCACCGCGTCGATCCCGCCCGGCTCGGCGGCAACCGCTGGGTGTTCGACCACCCCTTCTTCCTGATCCTGAACGTGGCCGTCGGCGGCTACTGGCCGGGATACCCCGACGCCTCCACCCAGTTCCCCCAGCAGATGCTCGTCGACTACGTCCGGGTCTCCGGCTACACCCCGGATGACGGCAACCCGCCGTCCGGCACCACCCGGATCAAGGGAGCGCAGAGCGGCCGCTGCATCGACATCCCCGGAGCCAACCCGGTCGACGGCGCGAAGCTGCAGATCTGGGACTGCAACACCACCGCCGCGCAGGCCTGGACGTTCGCCTCCGATGGCACGGTGCGCGCCATGGGCAAGTGCATGGACCCCGCCTGGGCCGGCACCGCCAACGGCACCGAGGTCAACCTCGTCAGCTGCAACGGCAACCCGGCACAGCGCTTCACCCTCACCGGCTCCGGCGACCTGGTCAACCCCAGTTCCAACCGATGCGTGGACGTGCGGGACTGGAACCCGAACAACGGCGGCAAGCTCCAGCTGTGGGACTGCACCGGCGGGGCAAACCAGAAGTGGTCCCGCGCCTGAGGCGCAACCATCGCTCCGGCGCCCCGGGCCGCTGAGGGGCGGCGCGCAACCGCAGGCAGCGTCCGTGACGGGGCGGACCGAGTCGTGCGGGCCGGCGGCGGATGCCGCCGGCCGCCGGCAAGGAGCCGAGCTGACCGGGCAGCCGCACCCCGCGGCGACCGGGAGTGGACCTCGTCGGGCGCCGCGCCCCGGTCAGATGAACAGGCAGAACGGGTGGCCGGCCGGGTCGAGGTGCACCCGCACGTCGTCCTGCGGCTGGAAGTCCGCCACGGTGGCGCCGGCGGCCACCGCGTGGGCCGACGCCGCTTCCAGGTCGTCGACCTCGATGTCGAGGTGGGCCATCATCTGCGGCTCCTGCGGACCCGCCGGCCACACCGGCCGCACGTACGCCGGCTCGGTCTGGAAGGACAGGCCCGCACCGCCGTCCGGCGGGCGCAGCGTGACCCAGTCCGGCTCGTCGTGGTGTCGCGCCCACCCGAGCAGGCGTTCGTAGAACCCGGCGAGCTGCTGGGCGTCGGGCGAGTCCAGCACGGTGGCGGCGACGGTCAGCCGCGGTCGATCGGCCATACCACCGTTCGTACCCGCATCCTCCCCTCCGACGGCTATTGACATAAAACATAGACCAAGTTGAAAGTATGAGAGAGCGCTCTCTCCGGTCGGAAAGGCAACCGCACTCCGACCGCTCCCGCCACCGCGTCCCGCACCAACACCACCACCGTCGGGCCGCGAGGGCACCCGTCCCTACCCCGAAGGAGCACCCCTTGAGCAGCAGACGCTCGCTGGGCAGAAGAGTGGCCGCAACCTTCTGCGGACTGGCGATGCTCGTCCTGGCCGTCCCCGTGGCCCTTGCCGCGACCCAGGACTCCGCAGACGCCATCGGCCCCGACCTGCTACCCGTCACGGTCACCAACAACTCCGGCCGCGGCGAGGCGGTCTACCTCTACATCCTCGGCACCGACATCCGCCCCGGCGGCGGCCTCGGCTACGTCAACGCCGCCGGCGCGTTCACCCGCTGGCCGGCCGGGGGCAATCCGCCGACGCCCGCGCCCGACGTCGCGATCGCCGGCCCGGGCAACGGCGGCAGTGTCACCGTCCGCTTCCCGCGTTTCCTCTCCGGACGCATGTATTTCTCGTTCGGCCAGAAGCTCGACCTGCGGCTCACCCCCGACGGCCTGGTGCAGCCTGCGCCGTGGGCCGGCGGCGACCCGAACCGGAACATCCTGTTCGACTGGTCGGAGTTCACCTACAACGACGCGGGCCTGTGGCTGAACAGCTCGCAGGTGGACCAGTTCGCCGTGCCACACGCCGTCTCCGTCACGCACAGCAACGGCAGCACGACCAAGACCGGCGAGCTGCTCAACGACGGCCGGAACACCGTCATCAACGCGGTCAAGGCCCAGCCGGCGTTCGCCCGGTCGGTCGTCACCCGCGCCGACGGGACCGTGCTGCGGGTCCTCGCCCCCGGCAAGGCGATGGACGCCGGGCTGATGGACCCCGGCTACCTGGACTCGTACATCACCTCGGCGTGGAACGCGTACACGAGCCGTACCCTCACCGTCGTGCCGCGCGTCGCCGAGCCGAACCGCAGGTTCTTCGGCCGCACCGTGGGCACCAACATGGTCTTCACCGACTCGACCGGCGCGCAGGTCGCCACCGTCGCCAAGCCCACGACCAGCAACGTGTGGGGCTGTGACGGCGTCTTCAACGCACCGAACACGCCGCCGTTCATCGAGCCGGAGATCAAGCGCACCCTGTGCACGGCGCTGAACCGCGGCACCCTCGGCACGTTCGACGTCGAGCCCAACCTCGACGCCAACACCTTCTACAAGAACAGCGCCCCCAACCACTACTCGCGCATCATCCACGCCAACATGGCCGACGGAAAGGCGTACGGCTTCGCCTACGACGACGTCGGCGGCTTCGAGTCCCTCGTGCACAGCGGCGACCCCCGGTCGGCCGCCATCACCCTGACCCCCTTCGGCCCGGGTGGCCCCACCGGGCCGCCGCCGGCGACCGGCAGCATGATCGTCAGCAACTGGCACAACAAATGCATCGACGTGCCGAACTGGAACTTCAACGACGGTCAGCGGCTCATCGTGTGGGACTGCCACGGGGGCACCAACCAACGCTGGGACTTCGTCAACGGGACCCTGCGTACGCAGAACAACAAGTGCATGGACGTGGCCTGGGGCTCCACCGCGAACGGCGCGGCCATCCAGATCGTCACCTGCTCCGGCAACCCGGCCCAGCAGTTCGTGCTGACCGCGGCCGGCGACCTGGTCAATCCACAGGCGAACAAGTGCGTGGACATCGCCGACTGGAACCCGAACAACGACGCGGTGCTGCAACTGTGGGAGTGCACCGGCGGCGCCAACCAAAAATGGCACCGCGGCTAACCGCACCGCGGCTAACCGCACCGCGGTCAGGGGCCGTCTCGCACCTTCCGGGACGGCCCCTCCGACACCCTTCCTTGAACTTTCGGTCAGGACGCGCAGCTGTTCGTCCTGGACAGCGACCCGGCCAACTCGGCCACCTGGATCCGCCCCCGGTCGAGCGCCGTGGCCGCGGCCACGGGCGGCGGGGCCGGCGCCACCGAGACGATCACCTTCACCCCTGTCCGGAGCGCCTGGTACGGCATCGTCGTGATCAACAAGGCGGGCTCCGGTAACTACACCCTCACCCGGTCCTGACCGTCGGGAAGAAACCGGGACGACCGGTCCGGGGGTGCCGACCACGGCGCTCCCGGACCACCGTCCGTACCAGGCCAGGGTCCGTTCCGGCCCGGACGGAACCGGCGGCACCGTTGGGGCGTCCGACCCGCGTAACCGCTACGCAGGAGGCGACCGATGCACCGAGGCAGAGTGCTGGCCCTGCTCACCATGCCGGCCCTGCTCGCCGGAGCGGCGACGATCGCCGGTTGCGCCGGGCGGGACGAGGCGGAAGGGGAGCCGCCAAGCGGTGCGGAGGCCCTGGTGCTGCGGCTGAGCGAGTTGCCCGGCCTGTTGCCACCCAGAGGCGCGGCAGCCCTAACGCCCCGCTTCTCCCTGCTCGGGGACGGCCGGCTGATCAGCGTCCCGGCCGGGTCCCCCACTGGCTGGCCGCACCTACGCGCGGACCAGGTCCCGCCGGACGGCGTACGCGATCTGCTCCGCGACGCCGCCGCGCTGCCGGAACAGGCGGCGGCCGATGGCCCTGACGCGCCGGTCGTCCGGGTCGTCGTCGGCTCGACCCGAGGGCGGCGCACCGTCACCCTCCCCCGGACCGACCCGGCGGCCGCGCGGCTCCGGGCGGCGCTTGCCGGGTACGCCGCCGGCCCGACGGTGCCGTACCAGCCGACGGCCGTCGCGATCGTCGCCACGCCGGCCGATCCCCCCGAGCCGGCCCGGCCCTGGCCGTTGCCGGCGCTGACCGGCGAACCCCTGCGGGGCACGGCCTCCGGCTCCACCTGCCTCGTGCTGCGCGGCGCCGACCTCGAACGGGTCCGCCGGGAGGCGGCCACCGCCGGTGCCGGCACGCGCTGGAGCAGCGCCGGTCGGGTGTGGCAGGTGGCTCCACGCCCGCTGCTGCCCGACGAGACCGGCTGCGCGGACCTGTAGTCGCCAGCAAGGCACTCGCCATTCCGGCGAACAATCGGACACGTTCGATCGAGGACGTCGCTGTGCGGGCGGTCACCCCACCACCCGGCGGAACGCGGCGTGGACAGCACGATCCCTGCAAGGGTGTGCAACTGTTGCCTGGTTGACTAAGCGAAGCTATGTGGTACGTTCTTGATCATGTCGTTGCTGCGTCTGGGTCCGGCCGCTGAGTACATCGGTGTGCATCCTGTGACGCTGCGCCGGTGGGCGGATGAGGGACGGGT
>NZ_JAEVHJ010000350.1:0-6615 GCF_016802855.1 Micromonospora sp. ATA51
CTCCGGGCCGGTCGCGGCCGGCGCCGAGCGCCTCGACCACCGCCGCTGCCGCCAGTACGGCGGCCTGTTGTCCCGCATTCGTCCTCCCCGTCGTCGATCCGGCCCCGGCGGCCGGCCTCGCCTGCGGCAGCCAAACAGATTTCCGTCGGCCGGGGAGGGGCCAGCGCGACGAGCTTCGGCTGGCCCCTCCCCGGTGCTGTTGATTTCGGCGATGATGGGCGGTTCAGCGGCTGTGCACGGGTAGACGCAAGCGGGCCCAGTGCCGAGCCCGCTGCCGAACCAGGTCAGGAGCAGCAGATGAGCAGCATCCCCGTCGACCGCAGCCCGGACAGCACCCTGGCGTTCCTCCGCGAGGGCTACCGGTTCATCGGCGAGCGCTGCGACCGGTACGGCAGCGACATCTTCCAGACCCGGCTGCTGCTGGAACCGACCATCTGCCTGCGCGGCCGCCCCGCCGTCGAGCTCTTCTACGACGACGAGCGCTTCCGCCGGCGGGGGGCCATGCCGATCCGCGCGCAGCGGACGCTCACCGGGGTCGGCGGGGTGCAGGGGCTGGATGACGCCGTGCACCGGGCGCGGAAGGCGATGCTGATGTCGATCATGACGCCCGCCGCGATCCGTCAGCTCGGCCAGCTCTTCGACGACGAGTGGCGGGCCCGGATCCCGATCTGGGAACGGTCCGGCCCGGTGGTGCTCTACGACGAGGCGGCCCGGATGCTCACCCGGGCGGTCTGCGCCTGGGCCGGGGTGCCGCTGGCCGACCCGGACGTGGCCCGGTGGACCAGCGAGCTGCACGCGATGATCGAGGCCCCGGCCGCGGTCGGCCCCCGGCACTGGCGTGGCCTGCTCGGCCGACGGCGCGCCGAACGCTGGACCGGCGAAGTCGTCGACCGCGTTCGGGCGGGTGCCCTCCCCGCCCCGGAGGGCAGCGCGCTGCGGGTGATCGTCGAGCACCGGGACGACCGGGGCCACCCGCTGCCCCGCCGGATCGCCGCGGTCGAGCTGCTGAACGTCCTCCGCCCGACCGTCGCCGTGGACCGCTTCGTGGTTTTCGCCGCGCTGGCGCTGCACGACCACCCGCAGTGGCGGGAGCGGGTCCGCGGCGACGAGCCGGCCACCGAGACCTTCGTGCAGGAGGTACGCCGCTACTACCCGTTCTTTCCGGTGGCGGCGGCCCGGGTCCGGCGCCCCTTCGAGTGGTCGGGACACCACTTCCCGCTGGGGCGGCGGGTGCTGCTCGACCTCTACGGCACCAACCGCCACCCGGAGCTCTGGCCGGGGCCGGAGCAGTTCCGGCCCGACCGGTTCGTCGGCTGGCGCGGCGACCCCTTCGGCCTGGTCCCGCAGGGCGGCGGAGACCAGCTCACCGGCCACCGCTGCGCCGGGGAGTGGATCACGATCGAGCTGATGAAGCGGGCGGTGACCAACCTGACCACCGCCATGAGCTACCGGGTGCCGCCGCAGGACCTGGCGATCAGCCTGCGGCGGATGCCCGCCCTGCCGCCGAGCGGCTTCCTGATCGACGGCGTGCGCCGCACCGCGTAGGGCGGGCTCACTCCGCCGCCACCAGCGCCTGGGGCGCGGCCTGCTTCATCCGGGTACGCAGCCACTTGAGCTGGATCGCGGTTTCCTGCTCGCAGGACTTCACCACCGCCAGCAGGTCCTCATCGCGGGCCCCGTACGCGGCCTGGCCGACCACCGCCCAGCTGATGTCGCACTCCGCCGCCATCAGGTAGAGGTCCTGCAGGTCGCGGAGCAGCCCGAGCCCGCCGGAGCGGGTGCCGGAGAAGAGCTGCGAGTGCAGCCGGTCCGGTTCCGCCGGGGCGTCCTCGGCGTACCGGTGGGCGAACGGGGCCAGCTTCTCCGCGTGGCCCCGACACTGGCCGGCCAGCCGCTGGCAGGTGTGGAAGATGTCCGGCTCGTCGCGGTGCGCCTCGCCGATTTCGGTGAACGCGTCCCCGAGGCGGTTCTGGGCCTTGTGCAGCAGCCCGAGATAGTGCGCCAGGTGCATCTCACTCCCCTCTCGACGGTGCCTCGGCGGCCGGCCCACCGACGGTGGCCGGGATGCCCGATCCCTCGGGCGGAGCGGAGCCGCCGACGGTGGGTGCGGGCGAGGGGCGGCCCCCGGAGTCCGCCTCCTTCACCACCCGGACGGCGGCGACCTTGAAGATCGGCTGCTTGGAGACCGGGTCCCAGGCGGTGATGGTCAGCTCGTTCGCGGCCCGGTCGTGCCGACGGCCCGCGCCACGATCGGCAGCGCCGCCGTCCGGACCGCCGGGCCCGGCCGGGTCGGCGGCGTCCCAGTAGCCGTAGTGGAAGGGGAGGAAGACCACGCCGGGGCGTACCCCGCAGATCCGGGCCCGGGCGCGGACGGCGCCGCGCGGTGACTCCACCCGGACCAGGTCTCCCTCCCCGACGCCGAGCGTCCCGGCGTCGGCGGGGTTGAGTTCGACCCAGACCTCGGGCGCGGCGTGCACCAACTGGGGGGCGCGCCCGGTCTTGGTGCGGGTGTGGAACTGGTAGACGGTGCGCCCGGTGGTGAGCAGCAGCGGATAGTCGTCGCTCGGCACCTCCGGCGACGGCTGGTACGGCGTCGCATGCAGGAACGCCCGCCCGCGCGGTTCCTTGGCCCGGTACTCGTCGGGCAGCAGCTCCGCCCCGGTGGCCAGGTCGTGGCCGTACGACTCGCAGTAGTCGGGGTCGGTGTTGAAGACCCCGTCGGTGTAGAGCCGCTCGGTGCCGTCGGGGTGCTCCTCGGTGCACGGCCACTGGATGCCGCCGGCGCGCAGCCGCTCGTACGTGATCGCGGTGTAGTCGCAGGGCCGGCCGCGCGAGCACTCCTTCCACGCCTCGAACGCGGCCTCCGGGTCCGACCACTTGACCAGCGGCTGGCCATCCTTGTCCCGGAAGTCCATCCGGCGCGCGTAGTCGAGGAAGATGTCCAGGTCGGGACGGGCCTCGCCGGGCGGCTCGACGGCCTTTTCGGAGATGTGCACCGTGCGGTCCACGCTGGTGAAGGTGCCGGTCTTCTCGCCCCAGGTCGCCGCGGGCAGCACCACGTCGGCCAGTTCCGCGGTCTCGGTCAGGAAGAGGTCCTGCACCACCACGAACAGGTCCGGCTTCGCCAGGATCCGGCGGATCCGGGCCAGGTCCGGCAGGGAGACCACCGGATTGGTGGCGGAGATCCAGAGCAGCTTGATCGAGCCCTGCTCGGCGTACCGGAAGATCTGCATGGCGTGGGTCGGCGGCGCCCAGTGCGGGATGGTGTCCACCTCGACGTTCCAGAGGCGGGCCAGCTCCGCGACGTGCTCCTCGTTCTCCCAGTTGCGCAGGCCGGGCAGATCGCCGTCGGCGCCGCACTCCCGGTTGTTCTGCGCGGTGGGCTGGCCGTTCATCTGGTAGATCCCGGCCCCGGGCCGGCCGATCATGCCGCGAATGAGGTGCAGGTTGTTCACCTGACAGGAGGCCGCGGTGGCCTGGTTGGACTGATAGAAGCCCTGGAGCACGGTGGAGACCAGCCGCTGCGACCGGCCCAGCAGCTCGGCGGCCCGCTCGATGTCGCGGGCCGGCAGGTCGCAGATCTCCGCCACCTTCGCCACCGGGTAGTCCTCGACCACCCGGCACAGCTCGTCGAAGCCGACGGTGTGCGCGCGGACGTACTCCTCGTCGTACCAGCCGCGGTGGATCAGCTCGCGGAGCAGGCCGTTGAGCAGCGCCAGGTTGGTGCCGTTGCGCAGCGCCAGGTGCACGTCGGCCTCCCGGGCCACCGGCGTGGCGCGCGGGTCGACCGCGAGCATCGCCGGCGGGTTCGGCCCGCGCCGCCGGTCCAGCATCCGCATCCAGAGCACCGTCTGGGTCTCCGCGACGTTGTGCCCCCACAGCGCGATCGCGTCGCAGTGGTCCACGTCGGTGTACGACCCGGGCTGCCCGTCGGTGCCGAAGGACGCCTTCAGCGCGGCGGCGGCGGTGGCGGTGCAGAGCCGGGTGTTGCCGTCCATGTGCGGGGTGCCGAGCCCGGCCTTCCCGATCAACCCGAGCGTGTAGTACTCCTCCAGGAAGAGCTGACCGCTGGTGTAGAAGCCGAAGTGGCCCCAACCGCCCGGGCCGTCCAGCAGCTCCTTCGAGCGCGCCACGATCCGGCCCATCGCGGTGTCCCAGTCGGTCTCCACCAGGCGGTCGCCCTCGCGCACCAACGGCCGGCGCAGCCGGTCCGGGCTGTGGTTGGCCTGCCAGCCGTACAGGTCCTTCGGGTCGACCCGGCCGTGGTTGATCCGGTCGCCGGCCCGGCCCCGCACCCCGACGATCCGGTCGTCGACCACCGCGATGTCCATCGCGTCGCCGTTGGAGTGCAGGATCGACGCGCTCGGCACCCAGCGCTGCACGTCGGCCTCGGTGTGCCCGGCCGAGAGGAAAGTGTCCACCCGCGCCGGCCAGCGCTCACCCGGCCCGTACGGGGTGCGCGGCCCCCACGGGTCCGCGATCCGGTCCACCATCGCTCATCCCTCCTTCTTCGAAGCGCCCAGAACGGCATCGGCCGGCCGGTGGCCCGGATGAACAGCCAGTCGACCAGGGTCACCAGGAGCACGGCGGCGAACGCGGTCACCAGCTGGCTGGGGGTGCGCAGCAGCCCCAGGCTCACGATCAGTGTGGTCGCGCCGGCCGGTGGGTGTGCGGCGTCGAGCAGCACCAGCACCGCGGCGGTGACCGCGAGGGAACCCGCGGCCGCGACGATCCGGGGCACCGAGACGCCCTCCTGGAGCGCCGACCGGTGGTCGGCGAGCCCGGTCAGCACCAGCAGGGCGTACCCGGCGAGCAGCGCCACCAGGTGCCCGATGACGGTGTTGCGCGGTGCCGACTCGGGCTTGCCGGGCTGCTCGACGTGCAGCATGACCGCCGGGCCGAGGCTGGGGAAGAGCCACGGCTGCCGGGTCAGCAGGGCGACCGTGCCGGCCACCACCAGGGCGGCGCCGCTGCCGGCGAAGGCTCTGCCGGCGGTGCCGGCTCGGGGCGCGTTCTGCTCGTTCTGCGCGGCCATGACGACTGCTGTACCCCCGCCGCCCGCGATCGAATCGACCGCGTCAGGCGGCCTCGACCAGCGACTTGATCCGGAACAGCGTGTCCCGCAGCCCCACCTCCGGGTCGTGGCCGGTGGTCCGCCCCAGGGCCCGGCGGACCGGGTTGGACCGCCAGCGCAGCTGGGTCCGGATCTCGGTGCCCCGGTCGTGCGGGGCGGGGACCAGCTCGGCCTGCCCCTGCTGGACCACCGGCCCCTCGGTGACCCGCCAGCTCAGCCGGCCCGGACCCTCGACGGTGAGCTCGGCGCGCCACTCGGTGCCGCCGCCGGCCGGGTCGCTCGCCACGCAGCGCCACCGGTTGTCGTCGAGCTGCTCCAGGGTCGCCCACTCGGCGAGCGCCAGGTCCAGCCGTTCCCGGTCGGTCCAGAAGTCGATCAGGGCGTCCATCGGGCGGTCCACGGTGATCCCCCGCTGGACGACGTACCAGCCGTCCGCCCGCTCGGCCTGGAGCGGACGCCGCCGCCGGGCCACCATCCGGCCGACACCGACGGCGGTCACCGTGGCCGCGCCCGCCAGCGCCCACCTCGTTCCTCTGCTGGTCATCACGTCTCCTCCGCCCGGGCGTCCGGGGATGGACCGCCCGCATCCCGCAGCGCTACCCGCCGGGAGGGCGTCGAAACGACAAATCGGTTTGATTGGCGGAAATTAGGGCACCCGCCGACCCCGTCCCCGCGTTCCTCCGGGAGGCAGCGTGTCCTTCGATCACCGCGGCCCAGGCCGGCCCACCGGCAGCCGGGGGTTCGCCCCGTCGGCCGGGCGGCGGCATGAGCGCGCCGGCCCGCGATCACCACGCGGCGCTCGCGCCGGCCCCGGTCGTCGGTGGCACGGCCGCCGGGCCGAGCGGCGGCCGGCGACCCGGTCGGCTCCCCGTCGAGTACGTCCTGCCGCTGCGCCGGTCCGACGACAGCAGCCTGACCGGGCTGACCGACCACCTGCGCCACCTCGCCCGGTGGGTGGACGTCACCGTGGTCGACGGCTCCCCGCCGGAGCTCTTCGCCCGGCACGCCGCCGCGTGGCGGGGCCTCGTCCGGCACGTCCGGCCCGACGCCGCACTGGGCGGCGCGAAGGGCAGGGCGCTCGGGGTGCTGACCGGGGTCGGCCTGGCGCGGCACGAACACGTGGTGATCGCCGACGACGACGTCCGGTACGACGAGTCCGGGCTCCGCGCGGTGCACGAGCTGCTGGACCGGGTGGACCTGGTCCGGCCGCAGGGCCACTTCGACCGGCTGCCCTGGCACGCCTGGTGGGACACCGGCAGGACCCTGCTCAACCGGGCGTTCGGCGGCGACTGGCCGGGCACCGTGGCGGTGCGCCGGGGCACCTTCCGCGCGATGGGCGGGTACGACCCGGACGTGCTCTTCGAGGACCTGGAGCTGGCCCGGACCGTGCGGGCGTACGGGGGTGCCACGGCGACGCCCGCCTGGCTGCACGTACGCCGGCTCCCGCCGACCGCCGCGCACTTCCGCGGGCAGCGGATCCGGCAGGCGTACCGGGACCAGGCCCAGCCGCTGCGGCTGCTGGCCGCGCTGGCGGTGCTGCC
>NZ_JAEVHJ010000351.1:0-6610 GCF_016802855.1 Micromonospora sp. ATA51
CCGGTGTCGACGCGCCGGCATGACCGCCGTCCTCGCGCTCGTCGTCGCGGTCGCCGCGCTCACCGCGCACACCTGGGTCAACGCCACCCGCTGGCTGCGCCGCCCCGACGCCGGTCCGGTCGAGGTGACCGAACCGGTGGCGTGCTGCTGCCGCTGCGCGACGAGGCCGACCGGGTGGAACCGTGCCTGCGCGCGCTGCTGGCCCAGCGGGGCGTGCCCGGGCTGCGGATCGTGGTGCTCGACGACGGGTCCACCGACGGCACGGCCGACGTGGTGCGCGCGCTGGCCGGCGACGACACGCGACTCACCCTGCTCACCGGGGTCGCCCCGCCGCCGGGCTGGCTGGGCAAGCCGCACGCCTGCTGGCAGCTCGCCACCCGCACCGATCCGGGCGCCACCGTGCTGGCCTTCGTCGACGCCGACGTGGTGCTCACCCCGTACGCCGTGGCGGCGGCGGTGACCGAACTGCGGGCGGCCCGGGCGGCGCTGCTGTCGCCGTACCCCCGGATCCTGGTCCGCGGCGTGGCCGACCGGCTGGTGCAGCCGCTGCTGCAGTGGCTGTGGCTGACCTTCCTGCCGCTGCGGGCGATGGAACGCTCGCCGCGGCCGTCCCTGGCGGCGGCCGGCGGGCAGTTCCTGGTCGTCGACCGGGCCGGCTACCTGCGGGCCGGCGGGCACGCGGCGGTCGCCGACAAGGTCCTGGAGGACATCGAGCTGGCCCGGGCGGTGAAGCGTTCCGGCGGTCGGATCGCCCTCGCCGACGGCGCGGAGCTGGCCGCCTGCCGGATGTACGAGAGCTGGCCGCAGCTGCGCGACGGCTACACCAAGTCGCTCTGGGCCGCCTTCGGCCACCCCGTCGCGGCGGCCGCGGTGGTGACCGTGCTGCTCCTGCTCTACACGGCTCCCCCGCTGGTCGCGGTCGGGCTCGCCCCGACGGCGCCACCGGTGTCAATGGTTGCGCTCATCGCATACCTGCTGGGCGTCGCCGGGCGGGTGGTCAGCGCCCGGGCCACCGGCGGGCGGGCCTGGCCCGACGCGCTGGCACACCCCGTGTCGGTCGTGGTCCTCGGTTGGCTGACCCTGCGGTCGTACCATCTGCGGAAGCGGCGGCGGCTGACCTGGCGGGGCCGCCCGGTCAGCTAGGAGGCACGGCATGGCGCGGATCGTGGTCATCGGCGCCGGCGTCGGTGGGCTGGCCACCGCCGCCCGGCTGGCCGTCACCGGGCACGAGGTCACCGTCTTCGAGCGGGCCGACACCGTCGGCGGCAAGCTCGGCCGGTACGCCCACGACACCCCGGCCGGGTCGTTCCACTTCGACACCGGGCCGAGCCTGCTCACCCTGCCCCAGGTCTTCCATGACCTGTTCGAGGCGACCGGGGCCAAGCTCGACGAATACCTCGACCTGACGCCGCTGGACCCGATCGTCCGGCACGTCTTCCCCGGCGACGGGCCCACCCTGGACTCCTGCGCCGACCCGGCCCAGTTCGCCGCCCGGATCGGCGCGGCCCTCGGCGACCGGGCCGCCGCCGACTGGCAGCGACTCTGGCGACGCGCCGCCCGGGTCTGGGAGGCGTCGCACCGGGACGTCCTGCGCCGCGCCATCGACTCCCCCCGCGACCTGGCCGCGCTGGCCTGGCGGCTGGGCGACCTGGCCGCCATCGGGCCCGGCCGCACCCTGCGCGGACTGGGCCGCAAGCACCTGTCCGACCCCCGGCTGCGGATGCTGCTCGACCGGTACGCCACCTACACCGGCGCCGACCCGCGCCGGGCCCCGGCCGCCCTGGTCGCCGTCCCCTACGCCGAGCTGACCTTCGGCGGCTGGTACCTGCGGGGCGGCTGGGCACCCTCGCGGACGCGCTGCTCTCCCGCTGCCTGGACCTCGGCGTGGTGGTGCAGACCGGCGCCACGGTCACCCGGATCGACGCCGCGGGCGGCCGGGTCCACGGCGTACGCCTCGCCGGCGTCGCCGCGCCCGTCCCCGCCGACGTGGTGGTGGCCAACGTCGACGCGCTCACCGTCTACCGGGACCTGCTGCCCAGCCCCCGCCGGCTGGCCGGGCTGACCGACCGCAGCCTGGCCGGCTTCGTGCTGCTGCTCGGGGTACGCGGCGACTCCGGGCTGGCTCACCACACCGTCTTCTTCCCCCGCGACCACGACGCCGAGTTCGACGCGGTCTTCGGCGACCCGGGGCGCGGGATCCGGGCCCGGCCGGCGGTCGACCCGACGGTCTTCGTCACCGTCGCCGACGACCCGATGGTCCGCCCGGACGGGCACGAGGCGTGGTTCGTGCTGGTCAACGCCGCCCGGCACGGCACCGCCCCGGGCGCGGTCGACTGGCGACGCCCGGGGCTCGCCGAGGCGTACGCCGACCGGATCCTCGACGTGCTCGCCGAGCGGGGCGTGGACGTACGGGACCGGCTGGTGTTCCGGGAGATCCGCACCCCGGCCGACCTGGACGAGGCGACCGGCGCGCCGGGCGGGACGATCTACGGCACCGCGGGCGGGCTGCTCCGCCCGGCCAACCGGGGTCCGGCGCACGGGCTCTGGCTGGTCGGCGGCTCCAGCCACCCCGGCGGCGGCCTGCCCATGGTCACCATGTCCGCCCAGATCGTCGCCGAGGAGATCGGCCCGGCCTGGTAGCCGGGTGGGCCGGTCAGTCGGCGTCGATCAGGGCGCGGCGGACGGCGGAGAGCAGCTGCCCCAGGCCGAAGCCGGCCAGCAGCACCCACACCGTGGTGGCCATCGTGATCGTGCCGGCGATGAGATCCACGTCGATCAACCCGGTCAGCCCGGAGACCAGCAGCCCGACCAGGGCCACGCAGACCCGGGTGGGGCGCTCCCCCACCGTCACCGCGCCGATCTCCCGCATGCCGGCGGAGACCGCCCGGGCCCGGACGTGCTCGTGCAGCCAGGAGAGGCCGCCGGCGGCGGCAACCAGCGCGCCCGGCGCGCCGATCAGCCAGAACGCGGTCAGCCAGGCGGCCTCGCCCAGCCGGTCGGCGACCGAGTCGTAGACGTAGCCGAGCCGGGTGGTCCGGTTGGTCGCCACCGCCACCGCGCCGTCGACGCTGTCCGCCACCGCGGCGAGCAGCACGAACAGCGCCCCGAGCAGTGGCCCGTCCCCCGACCGCCCGACCAACAGCGGCACGCAGAAGCAGAGCAGCACGCCGACCACCGTGACCGGGGTCGGGCCGACCCGCAGCCGGCCCAGCACGTACCCGACGTGGTAGGCGAAGCGCAGCCAGGCGCGGACCACCGGCGCCGCCACCCGCGGGTCGAACCCGCCGTGCAGCCGCGCCCACGCAGTCGCGTACTGGTCCCAGTTCAGCTGTGTGCCCACCACGGGATCAACCTTGACTTCCTCTGTCCCCTGAAGGGGGCAGATTCCCGACGGCGGTCATGTGGCACGTCGGGTGGTTGACGTTTCACGGCCCACAGGTGCGGGGCTCCACGTCCGTACACGGCCAAGTCCGGCCGCGTGGAGAATGTTCTGGGCTGCATTGGTGTCGGCGTGGCCGGCGTGGCCGCATGAGGTGCAGGTGAACGTGACGCCGTTGCGGGAGCGGGGGTCGCGGTGTCCGCATCCCGAGCAGGTCTGCGACGTGTACGCCGCGGGGACTTTCCGCAGCTGCCCGCCGCGCTCGGCCAGTTTGTAGGTCAGCAGGTCGATGGTGCGGGCGTGGGCCTCGTTCAGCATGACCCGGTTCAGCCCGGCCTTTTGCCGCACGTTGCTGCCCGGCGCGGCGACGGTGCCCTTCGCGGAGCGGGTCATGTTCTTGACCCGCAGGTGTTCCACCACCACGATGCCGTACTTCTCGGCAATGGCCGTGGTGGTCTGGTGCTGCCAGTCGTGGCGGCGGCGCTTGGCTCTCGCGCGTACCCCGGCGATCTGGTCGTAGGTGCGGTGCAGGCGGTTCGACGTGCGCTCGGATGGCTTGCGTGCCCGCCTCTGGCGGGCCGCCTTGCGCTCCAGCCGCAGAAGCCGTTCGGCTTCCTTCGGCCGCAGCCACGACCCGTGGGTGTGGTCGGCGCCGTCGGACAGGGCCAGGGCGACGTTGACGCCACGGTCGATGCCCACCGCAGGCCCGTGGTGCGGCGCGGGTGTCCCGGTCTCCACTTCGGTGCGGAACACGATGTGCCAGCCCAGCACGTCCTTGACCAGCCGGGCGCCGGTGGTGCGTCCCGGCTCGCGGCCGACACCGGGGATCGACCCGGACCACCGAAACCGGACCACACCGACCTTCGGAAGGCGCACCTGTCCGACGTGGCGGGACAGGCGGGTGACGGCGAGGTCGCGGCCCTGCGGCACGTCGACGGACATGCGGGACCGCAGGCGGCCCTTGAACTCCGGCGCGCACGCGCGACCTTCCCAGCAGTTCCTCCACGCCCGCACGTACGTCTTCAGGACCTGCTGCGCGGCCTGCGCGGGAAGGTCCGCCAGCCAGGGAATGTCGACGCGGGCCTGCCGGATCGCTTCATCGGCCTGCTTGAGGCCCGGCCGTCTGCCCTTCCCGCCCCACGTCCACCAGGCGTGCAGCAGGTTCCACAACGCGCGAGCCGCGTGGCCCTGAGTATCGAGGGCGGCAGCCTGCTCGGGGGTCAGGGTGAGGCGACGCACGTACCCGCGGTTGACCTTCACGACGCGACGCTCTTGCACCGGCCTCTCCCACTGCGTCTCCATGTACTTCTCAACGGTCGCGGTCGACACGGTGCCGACCGACGACACGAAGTACGACCGGGACCACAGCGTCGGCAACCGCCGACGCAGGTGGGGGAACTCCTCACGCAACGTCCGCGACGTAAAGCCCTTGAGCTGGTTCGCCACATACGAAGGCGAGGCGGTCGGGTCCCGCCCGGACGACGAGGTGCACGTGATCGGGCATGACTTCCAGGGCCGGGACCGACCAGCCGTGCTCGTCACACTTGTGCCCTATCAGGTCCCGCAGGCGATCGGCGACCGAGCCGACGAGCACCGGACGGCGATGCTCCGGGCACCACACGATGTGGTAGCTGAGGCTGTACGCCGCCCCCCGATTTGTCTGATACCCGGCCACCATCCAAGCATATGTGCGCCGCAACTAACAGTGCGAGGCCAGTACAGCCATTCACCTGCCGCCTGAAGACGGCAGCCCCTCGCCCCAGCTCTGTAGACAGGGCGCTGCTGGTGTCGGCGGGACGGGTGGTCACACCCGCGCGCCGGCCCGGAGGTGCTGCCAGACCTCCCGGGTGGCGGTGGACCGGTTGAGGGTGATGAAGTGGATCCCCGGCACGCCCTCGTCGAGCAGCTTCGCGCACATCTCGCTGGCCTGCTCGATGCCGAGCAGGCGGACCGCCTCCGGGTCGTCGGCGACCCGCTCGAACCGCTCCGCCAGCGCGGGCGGGAACGGCGCCCCGGAGAGCTGCACCGACCGCTCGATGGTGCCGATCTGGGTCACCGGCATCACCCCGGCCAGGATCGGGGTGTCGCAGCCGGCCGCGGCGACCCGGTCCCGCAGCCGCAGGTAGTCGTCGGCTTCGAAGAACATCTGGGTGATGGCGAACTCGGCCCCCGCCCGGCACTTGCGGACGAAGTGCGCGGTGTCGCTGGCCACGTCGGGTGAGCGCGGATGCTTGTACGGGAAGGCGGCCACGCCGACGCTGAAGTCACCGGCGTCGCGGACCAGCCGGACCAGGTCCTCGGCGTACTGCACGCCCTGCGGGTGGGGCACCCACTCGCCGCCCGGGTTGCCGGGCGGGTCGCCCCGCACGGCGAGCACGTTGCGCACCCCGACACCGGCCAACCGGCCGATGACGTGCCGCAACTCGGCGACGGAATGGTTGACCGCGGTCAGGTGCGCCATCGGCAGCAGGGTGGTCTCGGTGGCGATCCGCTCGGTCACCGCGACCGTGGTGTCCCGGGTCGACCCGCCGGCGCCGTAGGTGATCGAGACGAACGAGGGGCGCAACGACTCCAGCTCGCGGATCGCCTGCCAGAGCAGCCGCTCCCCCTGCTCGGTCTTGGGCGGGAAGAACTCGAAGGAGAAGGTCGGCTGGCCGACACGGATCAGCTCCCCGATCGCCGGCTGGGGATTCGGGAGGACCGAGGGGAGACCGAGCGCCACGTACCGACTCTAGCGGTCGGCACTCGAGGCACCCATGAGCTTCCCAGCGGGCGGACGGCGGCCGCCGGGAGCGTCGTACCCCGGGGGTAGAAATGGGTCAGCGCGGTGGGGTCGGCCGGTGGCCGATCCCCGGGGGGCCGCGCGGGGGTCAGCACGATCGCGTCGCGGAGGGTCCGGTCCGTCGGTCCGGGTGCCCGCGCCGCCCGACCGGCGCCGACGTCCACCGGAGGACCGATGACCCCGTTCCCGCCACCCGGCCCGCGCCTGCTCGGGCCGCTCCTGGCCGAGCTGCGGCTGGCCCGCCGCTGGAGTCAGCAGCGGATCGCCGCCGAGCTCTGTGCCGCCTCCGGCGTGCCCACCCTGACCCGGCACGAGGTCAGCCGCTGGGAACGGCAGCTTCGGCTCCCTGGCGAGCTGCGGCTGGCCCGCCGCTGGAGTCAGCAGCGGATCGCCGCCGAGCTCTGTGCCGCCTCCGGCGTGCCCACCCTGACCCGGCACGAGGTCAGCCG
>NZ_JAEVHJ010000352.1:0-6595 GCF_016802855.1 Micromonospora sp. ATA51
CCGCGGCCAGCGGGTCGCCGCCGGCCACCTCGGTGGCCGCGGCGAGCGCGGCCGACCCCTCGGCGGTACGCAGCGCGGCCAGCTGGTCGAGATCCACCGTGCCATTCTCCCCGCCCGTCGGGGCGGATCGGCCGGGCGGGGCCGGGTGCGGCATGGTGGGGTGCCGCCGCCGGGCTGCCGCGACCGGCCGCGGGCGGAGTTGATCATGTTCGTCGGGACGACGCGCCGGACGACGGATTGGCACTCTCCTTGACGGAGTGCTAGCCGAGGAATAACCTGCGATTAGCACTCTCCCATCGAGGGTGCCAGCTTCCGGGCCTCGGCCCGGGCGCTGAACGCCAGGCGGACCGGCACCCGCGACGACGGCCCCGCCCGGTGGCATGTGGCAGATTGACGCCGTTCGGCTTGCCGTCCGGCAACGAAACCAAGTACCCCAGGAGGGTATGCCCGTGACTACCGCGACCAAGGTTGCGATCAAGCCGCTCGAGGACCGGATCCTGGTCCAGGCGAACGAGGCTGAGACCACCACGGCGTCGGGCATCGTGATCCCCGACACCGCCAAGGAGAAGCCGCAGGAGGGCACCGTCCTCGCTGTCGGCCCGGGCCGCATCGATGACAAGGGCAACCGGATCCCGGTTGACGTCAAGGTCGGCGACACCGTCATCTACTCGAAGTACGGCGGCACCGAGGTCAAGTACGCCGGCGAGGAGTACCTGGTGCTCTCCGCCCGCGACGTCCTCGCGGTCATCGAGAAGTAACCAACCGATCAGTGTCGTTGCCCCGGTCCGGCTCGCCGGGCCGGCGCAACGTCGCTTCGAAGGGACATTCATGGCGAAGATCCTGAGCTTCTCGGACGACGCCCGGCACCTGCTCGAGCACGGTGTCAACGCCCTCGCGGACGCGGTCAAGGTCACCCTCGGCCCGCGTGGGCGCAACGTCGTCCTGGACAAGAAATTCGGTGCGCCGACGATCACCAACGATGGCGTGACCATCGCCAAGGAGATCGAGCTCACCAACCCGTACGAGAACCTCGGCGCGCAGCTGGTCAAGGAGGTGGCGACCAAGACCAACGACGTCGCCGGCGACGGGACCACCACCGCGACCGTGCTGGCCCAGGCCATGGTCCGCGAGGGCCTGCGCAACGTGACCGCCGGGGCGAACCCGGCCGGCCTCAAGCGGGGCATCGACGCGGCGGCCGCCAAGGTCTCCGAGGCGCTGCTCGGCCGGGCCGTCGAGGTGGCCGACAAGGAGTCGATCGCGCACGTGGCGACGATCTCCGCGCAGGACGCCACCATCGGCGACCTGATCGCCGAGGCGATGGAGAAGGTCGGCCGCGACGGCGTCATCACCGTCGAGGAGGGCTCGGCGCTGCACACCGAACTGGACGTGACCGAGGGTCTCCAGTTCGACAAGGGCTTCATCTCGCCGAACTTCGTTACGGACGTGGAGGGCCAGGAGTCGGTCCTGGAGGACCCGTACATCCTGATCACCACGCAGAAGATCTCGGCGATCGAGGAGCTGCTGCCGCTGCTGGAGAAGGTCCTCCAGAACAACCGGCCGCTGCTGATCATCGCCGAGGACGTCGAGGGCCAGGCCCTGTCCACGCTGGTGGTCAACGCGATCCGCAAGACCCTCAAGGTCTGCGCGGTGAAGGCCCCCGGCTTCGGCGACCGCCGCAAGGCGATGCTCCAGGACATGGCCATCCTGACCGGCGCCGAGCTGGTCGCCCCGGAGCTGGGCTACAAGCTCGACCAGGTCGGCCTGGAGGTGCTCGGCACCGCCCGGCGCGTCGTGGTCGACAAGGAGACCACCACCGTCGTCGACGGTGGCGGCCAGACCTCCGAGGTCGCCGACCGGGTCGCCCAGATCCGCAAGGAGATCGAGGCCTCGGACTCCGAGTGGGACCGGGAGAAGCTGGCCGAGCGGCTGGCGAAGCTCTCCGGCGGCATCGCGGTCATCAAGGTGGGCGCCGCCACCGAGGTCGAGATGAAGGAGCGCAAGCACCGCATCGAGGACGCCATCTCGGCGACCAAGGCCGCGGTGGAGGAGGGCACGGTCCCGGGCGGCGGCGCCGCCCTGGCCCAGATCCTCCCGGTGCTCGACGACGACCTCGGCTTCACCGGTGACGAGAAGACCGGCGTCTCGATCGTGCGCAAGGCGCTGGTCGAGCCGCTGCGCTGGATCGCCCAGAACGCCGGCCACGACGGCTACGTGGTGGTGCAGAAGGTCGCCGGCAAGGAGTGGGGCAACGGCCTCGACGCCGCCCGCGGCGAGTACGTCGACCTGGTCAAGTCCGGCATCATCGACCCGGTGAAGGTGACCCGCAACGCGGTCACCAACGCCGCCTCGATCGCCGGCCTGCTGCTCACCACCGAGAGCCTCGTGGTGGAGAAGCCGGAGAAGGCCGAGCCGGCCGCCGCCGGTGGGCACGGCCACGGTCACGGCCACCAGCACGGCCCGGGCTTCTGACCCGACGCCGTACGGACGACGTCAGGGCACACCGTCACGCCGACGGTGTGCCCTGACCCGTATCTGGTTACGGAACGCTGACGCCGCTACCGGTCCGGCGGGGTGATCGACAAGACTGGTCCGATGACCACCACGTCCCGCGGGTACGCCGCGCTGGCCGGGATCACCGCCGCCGCCGTGGCGATCGGCGCCGCCGAACCGGTGGCCGTCCTCACCGGTGCCCGTTCCGCGCCGCTGATCGCGGTCGGCGGGCTGGTCGTCGACATCGTCCCCGCGCCGCTGAAGCAGTTCGCCATCGCGCTCTTCGGCACGTACGACAAGATCGCCCTGCTGGTCGGGACGGCCCTGCTGCTCGCGGCGTTCGCCGCGCTGCTCGGCGTGCTGGCCGCCCGCCGGCTCTGGGCCGGGCTGGCCGGCATCGCGGCCTTCGCCGCCCTCGGGGTGGCCGCCGCGCTGACCCGGGCCGCCCGCCGGTACGCCTCGGCCCCGCTGCTCTTCCCCGGCATGGGCCACGACCTGATGCTGGACGCCCGCTGGCGGGAGCCGATCGACGCGATCCTCGACTGGCTGGAGAAGGACCCGGCGCCGGCGGCCGGCTGAGCGCCGCCCTCGGCGTCGGGCCGGCTCAGTCGGTCCCGGCGAGCCGGGTGAGCAGGGAGCCGCTCTCGTCCAGCGCGCTGAGGTAGGACCGGGCCCAGGCGTGGATGTCGTTGCGGTGCAGGTGCTTCCGCATCGCCCGCATCCGCGCGGCCACGTCGGCCGGCGCGGCCCGCAGCGCGGCGAGCAGCTCCTGCTTGAGCCCCTCCAGGTCGTGCGGGTTCACCAGGAACGCCTGGGACAGCTCGGTGGCCGCCCCGGCGAACTCGCTGAGCAGCAGCGCGCCGGTGTCGTCCACCCGGGCAGCGACGTATTCCTTGGCGACCAGGTTCATCCCGTCCCGCAGCGGGGTCACCGCCATCACGTCGGCGATCCGGTAGAGGGCGGCCAGCTCGGCCCGGTCGAAGGTCTGGGTGAGGTAGTGGATCGCCGGCTCGCCGACCCGGCCGAACTCGCCGTTGATCCGCCCGACCTCGCGCTCCACCCGCTCCCGCAGGATCTGGTACTGGCCGACCCGTTCCCGGCTGGGCACCGCCACCTGGATCAGTACGGTGTCCCGCACCTTGACGTCGCCGCTGGCCAGCAGCTCGCTGTACGCCTTGAGCCGCTGCTCGATGCCCTTGGTGTAGTCCATCCGGTCGACGCTGAGGATGACGTGCTCGGGGTTGCCGAGGTCGCGGCGCAGCCGGCGGGCGCGGTCGGCGACCTCCGGCCGGGCGGCGAGCGCGGCCATCTCGGCGGTGTCGATGGAGACCGGGAAGGCGCCGATCCGGACCACCCGGCCGCCGACGCCGATCCGCCGGTCGGTGGCGGGCAGGCCGAGCACCTTGGTGACCAGCTGCGCGAAGTTGTGCGCCGCCTGGGGCCGCTGGAAGCCGATCAGGTCGGCGCCGAGCATTCCGCGCAGCAGCTCGACCCGGCGCGGGAGCTGCATGAACAGCTCCGGTGGCGGGAACGGCGCGTGCAGGAAGAACCCGATCCGCAGGTCGGGGCGGAGCGCCCGGAGCAGGCCGGGGACCAGTTGCAGGTGGTAGTCCTGCACCCAGACCAGGGCGCCCGGCTCGGCCACCTCGGCGGCGGCCTCGGCGAACCGCTGGTTGACCCGCTGGTACGCCTCCCACCAGCGGCGGTGGTACTCGGGCTGCTCGACGGCGTCGTGGTAGAGCGGCCAGAGGGTCGCGTTGGCGAAGCCCTCGTAGTGGTCGCGGAGGTCTTCGGCGGTCAGCGGCACGGTGTGCATGCGGACGCCGTCCACCTCCGGCAGGTGGGGCGCCGGGCCGGTGCCGCCCGCCCAGCCGACCCAGGTGGCCGGGGTATGTCGCAGCAGGGGGTGCAGGGCGCTCACCAGGCCCCCGGGGCTGCGGCGCCACTCGCAGGCGCCGTCCGGCGCCACACTGTCGTCGATGGGAAGGCGGTTGGCGACCACCACGAGGGGACTCTGTCGCATCTCGGGCATTCCGATCAGCAGGGGCTGACCGCCGCGAGCGGGGAGGAACCGGGCAGTCAGTGGGGGAAGTGACGGACAGCGGTATTCCTACTGACCGTAAGTTACACCACTGTTACGTCACCGGCCGGTGGTCCATCGCCGTCCCGGGATGCGGGCGCCGCCCAAGGGCGGGGTCAGACGACCGCGCCGTCGTCCGGGTCATGGTCGTCGGTGTCGCCCGGACGCAGCCGCCAGATCAGGGTTACGAAGCCGGCCAGGATGCCGGTGAAGCCGAGCAGCGTCACCACCGAGGGGTCGACCGGGAGTGCCGTGGGGTAGAGGAAGAGCGCGAAGCCGACGACGATGGCCATGACGCCGACCACCGTGTACTTCGAGAAGCGGGGCAGCGGGGGCGGCGGGGGTGGGGTGTAGTGCTCCTCGGTCGGCGTCCGCCGGCAGGTCGGCGCCGAAGGTGTCCAGGCCGTCCAGGAGCGACGGCTCGTCCTGCCGGCCGCGACTGACCGAGATCCCGGAGATGTCGGCCGCGTACGGCAGGCGCCGGACGTCGGTGGCGGTCGGCCCGCCGGACTCCTCGGCCCCGGTGCGCGGGGACGCCCCGCCGGCCGGTTCGGACGGGTCGACCGGGTCGTCCACGTCCTCGGCGGCGGGCCAGGGGTGGCTCCCGGGGGCCGGCGCGGTGTCGAAGGCGGCGACGATCCGGGCCCACTCGGCCTCGATGTCAGCCTCGTCGTCCCGGGCCGGCTCGGGGGTGCCCTCGTCGGCGAGCTGGGTGAGGTAATCCCGGGCGGTGGTCAGGTGAGAGCGGTCGACGTAGAGCCGGTCGACCGGCCGGGACGGCACGGTGGTGGTGCGGGTCACCGGGTTGAGGTCGGCGGAGGGCTGGAGGTACGCGGCGATGCCGCCGGCGGCGAGCACGTCGAGCAGGTGTTCGCCGACGCGCGGATCCACGTCACCCGCGACGGCGTACTCGCTCGCGTCGAGCCCGTTGTCCCGCCGTCCCCGACGGGGCCCACCCGCTGACACCGGACACCCTCCTCGTCGCACCCGACGGTGCTCCTCGCCGCGGCGCGCCCTACGCCGTGCCCTGAATCGTGACACGTCAGGACCCGGTTCCGGGAGTGCGTTGTGGCGTGCCGCTCCTGGTTCGTAGGCTCATGCCCGACAGTCCCGCTCGCCGACGGCGCCTCGGGCGTGGTCCCGGGCGGGTGCCGGCGACCCGGCCAGGCTCCCGGTGACGGGTGTCGCCACCCCCGCTGGAAGGACACCGTTGCTGTACTGGCTGATGAAGTACATCATTCTCGGCCCGTTGCTGAGGCTGATCTTCCGCCCGCAGGTGGAGGGGCTCGAGAACGTCCCGGAGAACGGCCCGGTCATCCTGGCCAGCAACCACCTCTCCTTCTCCGATTCGATCTTCACTCCGCTCATCGTCAAGCGAAAAGTCACATTCATCGCCAAAGCGGAATACTTCCTCGGTAAGGGCATCAAGGGTTGGCTGACCAAGATGTTCTTCGTCAGCTCCGGCACCATCCCGGTCGACCGCTCCGGCGGCCGGGCCGCCCGCGCGGCGCTGGACACGCAGCTCAAGGTGCTGCGGTCCGGCGGCATCGCCGGCATCTACCCCGAGGGCACCCGGTCGCCGGACGGCCGGCTCTACCGGGGCAAGACCGGGGTGGCCCGGCTGGCGTTGGAGAGCGGCGCCCCGGTGGTCCCGTTGGCGATGCTCAACGCCGACGAGATCCAGCCCCCGGGCCAGCTGATCCCCAACGTCAAGCGGGTGCGGATCCGCTTCGGCGCGCCGCTGGACTTCTCCCGGTACGCCGGGATGGCCGGCGACCGGTTCGTCGAGCGCGCGGTCACCGACGAGATCATGTACGAGCTGATGGAGCTCTCCGGCCGCGAGTACGTCGACATGTACGCGCAGAAGGCGAAGAGCCGCCCGGCCGTGCCGAGCCAACCCGTCCCCGTCTGACCGGGCCTCAGCAGGCCACCGCGGGCCCGGTGTCGGCGACCGGCTGCCGGGCCAGGGCGAGCAGGCCGGGCGCCTCGTTGCGCCGCGCGAAGGCCCGCACCTCGGCCAGCGGC
>NZ_JAEVHJ010000353.1:0-6585 GCF_016802855.1 Micromonospora sp. ATA51
GGCCGGGAAGACGGCCCGCACGTAGGGGGTACGCGCGCGCAGGTCGGTGGCGGCGTCCGCGGTGACCTCGAAGAGCGGCCCGGCGGCGAGGGTCAGGCCCACGCCGAGCACCACCAGGGCCGCGGTCGCGCCGACCATCAGCGCCGGCAGCGGCACGGTCGGGTCGGCGGTGGCCAGCCGGGGTGACCGCCAGAATGCGATGTTCCACACCCGGGAGGCGGCGTAGAGGGTGAGCAGGCTGGTCACCGTTCCGGCCCCGACCAGCACCCCGGGGAGCACCCCGCGCGCCGCCACACCGGCCTGGAGCAGCCCGAGCTTGCCGAGGAAGCCGGAGAAGGGCGGGATGCCGGCGAGGTTCATCGCCGGCACGAAGAAGAGCACCGCGAGCAGCGGGGCGACCCGGGCCAACCCGCCGAGCCGACGCAGGTCCGTGCTGCCGGCCCGCTCCTCGACCAGGCCGGCGACCAGGAAGAGGGTGGTCTGGATGGTGATGTGGTGCACCACGTAGAAGATCGCCCCGGAGAGGCCGGCGACGCTGCTCAGCGCCACCCCGAAGATCATGTAGCCGATGTGGCTGACCAGGGTGAACGAGAAGAGCCGCTTCATGTCGGACTGGGCCACCGCGCCGAGGATGCCGACCACCATGGTCAGCCCGGCGACCACCATGAGCAGCCGGTCGGCGTGGCCGCCGGGGAAGAGCAACGTCTCGGTGCGGATGATGGCGTACACGCCGACCTTGGTGAGCAGGCCGGCGAAGACCGCGGTGACCGGGGCCGGGGCGGTCGGGTAGCTGTCCGGCAACCAGGCGGAGACCGGGAAGACCGCCGCCTTGATGCCGAAGGCCAGCAGCAGCATGAGCTGCAACGCCAGCCGTACGCCGTCCGGCAGGCCGTCCAGCCGCCCGGCGAGCTGGGCCATGTTGACGGTGCCGGTGGCCGCGTACACCAGGCCCACCGCGGCCAGGAAGATCATCGAGGAGAGGACGCTGACCACCACGTACGTGGAGCCGGTCCGGATCCGGGTCTCGGTGCCGCCCAGCGTGATCAGCACGAAGCTCGCGGCCAGCAGGATCTCGAAGCCGACGAAGAGGTTGAACAGGTCCCCGGCCAGGAAGGCGTTGGTGACGCCGGCGGTCAGCACCAGGTAGGTGGGGTGGTAGATGCTCACCGGCGCGCTCTCGCTGGTCTCCCCGCGCCCCTGGCCGATGGAGTACAGCAGCACGCACAGCGTCACCGCCGAGGAGACCACCAGCATCAGCGCGGCGAGCTGGTCGGCGACCAGCACGATGCCGACCGGGGCCGGCCAGCCACCCACCTGCACCACCACCGGCCCGTGCCGGTACGCCTCGACCAGCAGCGTCACCGCGACCGCGAGGGTGGTGGCGAGGCCGACCACGCTGACCGACCGTTGCAGCCGGGGCCGGTTGGCCAGGATCAGCGTCAGCGCGGCGCCCAGCAGCGGCACCACCACCGGCAGCGGCACCAGCGCCGCGGTCACCCGGCCGTCTCCGTTCGCGACTGCGGGGCCCGCAGGACCGGCTCACTCCCCGCCCTCACCGCTGGTCCCCCCGTCGGCGCAGCCGGCGCAGCGCGGGCCCCGGGTCCACCTGCTCCGGGTCGTTGTCCGGGCCCTCGCCGCCGAGGTCCGCGGTGGACACCTCGTTTCGCTCGGCGAGCCGGACGACCTGCCGGTCCTCCAGGTCGTCCTGCACCTCGTCGTCGCCGCTGAGATACCAGCTCCGGTACGCGACCGCGAGCAGGAACGCGGTCAGCCCGAAGGTGATCACCACGGCGGTGAGCACCATCGCCTGGGGCAACGCGTCGCTCATCTCCCCGGTCGGCGCGGTGCCCACCACCGGGGCCACGCCGGAGCGGCCGCCGAGCAGGATCAGCAGGTTCACCCCGTTGCCGAGCAGGATGACCCCGAGCAGGATCCGGCTCAGGCTGCGCTCCAGCAGCAGGGTGACGCCGGTGGCGACCAGCACCCCGACGGCGATCACCAGCACCAGGGTGGGTCCCGCGCCGTCCGCCGTCACCGCGCCACCTCTGTTCGCGACTGCGGGGCTCGCAGAACCGGCTCACTCCTCGCGCTCACGTCCGGTCCCCCTCCCGCTCGACCGCCAGTCCGCCCTCCGGGCCGCCGCTGGCCTCGATGTGCCGGTCCACCTCGGCGCCGAGGCTGCGCAGGATGTCCAGCACCAGCCCGACCACGATCAGGTAGACGCCGACGTCGAAGAAGAGCGACGTGACCAGGTAGCTGTGGCCGACGGCGGGCAGCCAGAGGTCGACCTTCACGCTCTCCAGCACGGATCCGCTGCGGAGCAGCCCGATCGCGCCGGTGCCCACGGAGACGGCCAGGCCGGCGCCGAGCACCGTGCCCGCCCCGACCGGCGCCGCCTCGGCCAGCTCGTTCCGGCCGCCGGCCAGGTAGCGGACCGCGAGGGCGAGGCCGGCCACCAGGCCGCCCGCGAAGCCGCCCCCGGAGCGTTGTGCCCGGAGAAGAGCAGGAAGAGGGAGAAGAGCAGCACGGTGTGGAAGATCAGCCGGGTGACCACCTCGAAGACGATCGACCGGCGCCGCTCGCGCAGGGTGGCCCCGCCGCGCAGCCAGACCGGCCGCCGGTCGCGCCGGGGCGCGGACGGCGCGGGCCGGCGCGGCCGCGGCCCGGTGCGGGACCGCTCGAAGATCAGGCTGGCCACCCCGGTCGCGGCGACCACCAGCACGGAGATCTCGCCCATGGTGTCCCAGGCGCGGATGTCGACCAGCGCCACGTTGACCACGTTGCGGCCGTAGCCCTGGGCGACCGCCAGGTCGGGGAAGGCCAGCGAGATGGACGGCGTCCGCCGGGCGCCGGCCGCCGCCAACGCGAGGCCGGCCATCACCAGCCCGGCCGCCACCCCGATGCCCCGCCGCAGCCAGCGGCTGCGGCGCAGCGGTCGGGCCGAGAAGCGGGCCGGCAGCCGCCGCAGCACCAGCACGAAGAGCACGATGGTGGCGGTCTCCACCAGGAACTGGGTGAGCGCCAGGTCGGGCGCGCCGTAGAGGACGAACATCATCGCGGTGCCGTAGCCGGTCACCCCCACCAGCAGCATCGCGGTGAGCCGGCGGCGGGCGCCGGCGGCGAGCACCGCGGCCACCGTGATCACCAGGCCGACCACGAGCTGGGCGGGGGTGTCCCAGAGCGCGATCCGCTCCCGCCAGGGGCGGGCGGTCAGCAACGCCGCGCCCGGCACCAGCACCAGCGCGAACAGGATCGCGCCCAGGTACTGCGGCAGCGAGCCGCGCTGGGTGGCGCTGGTGACCTCGATCGCGACCCGGTCGAAGGCGTGGGTCACCCACTCGTAGCCCTGGTTGCCGCGCACCGGGAAGCGGAGCCGGGCCAGCACGGGGGCGAGCGGGCCGCGGACCAGGTGCAGCGCGAAGCCGGCGGCGACCGCGACCGCGGCGAGCCCCAGCGCCAGGTTCGGCCCGGGCCAGAGCGCGAGGTGGGCCTCCCCCGGGCCGAAGAGCTCGGCGTACGGGTGGAGCAGCCCACCCAGCCAGCCGGCGGCGGGACCGAAGGCCAGCCCGGCGGCGGCGAGCAGGGCCGGCGGCGCCAGCATCGCGGCCGGGGCGGCGGCCAGTTCGCTGGCCGGGGTGCCGGGGCGGCGGGCGAAGGCGCCCCAGAGGAACCGGATGCTGTACGCGACGGTGAGGGCGGTGCCGGCGACCAGCACGGCGAGCACGAGCGGCCGGTCGGTGAAGGCCGCGAGGACGGCCTCCTTCGCGACGAAGCCGAACAGCGGCGGCAGCCCGGCCATCGACGCGGCGGCGAGCCCGGCGACCACCGCGAGCAGCGGCGCGGTACGCCCGACCCCGGAGAGCTCCCGCAGGTCACGGGTGCCGGCGCAGTGGTCGAGGAGGCCGACGACGAGGAACAGGGCCGCCTTGAACAGCGCGTGTGCCAGCAGCATCGCGGCACCGGCCAGCGCGGCCTTCGGGGTGCCCGCGCCGATCACCACGGTCAGCAGGCCGAGCTGGCTGACCGTCCCGTACGCCAGCAGCAGCTTCAGGTCGGTCTGCCGCAGCGCCGCCCAGCCCCCCGCGACCAGAGTGACCAGCCCGGCGACCACGGTGACCGGCCGCCACGGGCCGGCGAGCGCGAGCACCGGGGCGAGCAGGCCGAGCAGGTAGACCCCCGCCTTCACCATCGCCGCCGCGTGCAGGTACGCGCTGACCGGCGTGGGCGCGGCCATCGCCACCGGCAGCCAGGAACTGAACGGCACGACGGCGGACTTGGCCAGCGCCCCGGCCAGGATCAGCAGCACCGCCACGGCGAGGTACCGGCCACCGGGCAGCGGCGCGGCGGCGATCGCCGACCACCGGTAGCCGCCGGCGTGCCGGCCGAGCAGGAGGAAGCCGACCAGCATGGCCAGCCCGCCGAGGGTGGTCACGGTCAGCGCCTGGGCGGCGGCCCAGCGGCTGGACCGCCGTTCGGTGCTGTGCCCGATCAGCAGGTAGGAGAAGACCGTGGTCAGCTCCCAGAAGACGTAGAGCAGCAGCAGGTCGTCGGCGACCACCAGGCCGAGCATCGCCCCGGCGAAGGCGACCAGCACGGCCGCGAACCGGGCCAGCCCCACCGAGCCGGGTTGGAAGTAGCGGGCGGAGTAGACCAGCACCAGCGCGCCGACGCCGCCGACCAGCAGCACCATCAGCCAGGACAGGGTGGTGACCCGCAGCGCGAGGTCGAGCCGGAGCTGGCCGATCCACGGGTACGTCTCGACGACCGCGCCGCCGTGGCGGACCGCCGGGGTGTGCGCGACGGCCCAGCCGAACGCGGCGGCCGGCGCGAGGGCCAGCGGGTAGCAGGCGCGAGGACCCCACCAGCGGACCAGCAGCGGCGCGAGCAGGGCCGCCACCAGGTGCAGGATCAGCAGTACGAGCAACCGTGCTCCAGGTCGAGTGGGACCGCGGGCCGGGACGGGCACGCTCCGGCCACGACCGATCAGACGTCAGATCGCCGGCCCAGGGGCGGGTTTGCGGAAAACGGTCCGACCCGTGGGGTCAGCGGAGCGCGCTGTCGCCGGCGGAGAGCGCCGGTGCGCGGGAGGGCCGTTCCCGGCGGGTCTCCACCAGCAGGTCGGGGCGGCCGAGCTGACGCACGGCCTTGTTGACCACCCGCTGGGCGGCGGCGAGGGAGCGCACCGAGAGCAGCCGGCCGCGGCTCTCCCGGCGGAGGACGAAGTAGTGCACCGCGGCGCGGACCAACCCCCGGTCGGCGGCGCTGGAGTGTGCGGTGGCGATGACCAGCTCGCGCAGGCAGCGGGCGAGCTGCTCGGCGAGCTCCAGCTCGGGGCCCTGCAGGCCGGTGCGGAGCGTGGCGAGATGGCTGTCGACCTTGCGGATGAGCACATCGGTCCCGGGCCCGGAGCCTCGCTCCTCGACGGTCATCCAAAGCCCTCCACCCGACGCTGCGTTGCGAGTGAAGTTACTTTATGTTGCGCGGCACAAGCAAGCAGTTAGTTAAGACTTAACGCGTTCAACGTCGCATCCGTCGCGTAAGCGCCCGGAGCCGGACAGAACCCGCGTCCGGCACGGGCGGGTTGTCGTACCGGCGGGGCAGGATGGGAGGGTGGCGAATGAGGTGACCGGCGGGGACGCGGTGCTGGCGGGTTTCGGCGCGGCGACCCGGGAGTGGTTCACCGCGGCGTTCGCGGCGCCCACCGCCGCCCAGGCCGGCGCCTGGCGTTCGGTGGCCGCCGGGCACAACGCGCTGGTCGTCGCCCCCACCGGCTCCGGCAAGACCCTTGCCGCGTTCCTCTGGTCGCTCGACCGGCTGGCCAAGGAGACCCCGCCCGCCGAGGCCCGGCAGCGCTGCCGGGTGCTCTACGTCAGCCCGTTGAAGGCGCTCGCCGTCGACGTGGAGCGGAACCTGCGCGCCCCGCTCGCCGGGATCCGGCAGGCCGCCACCCGGCTCGGCGTCGCCCCGCCGGACATCACCGTCGGGATGCGCACCGGCGACACCCCGGCCGACGAGCGGCGCGCCTTCGCCCGCACCCCGCCGGACATCCTCATCACCACCCCCGAGTCGCTCTTCCTGCTGCTCACCTCCGCCGCCCGCGACTCGCTGCGCGGGATCGAGACGGTGATCGTCGACGAGGTGCACGCGGTGGCCGGCACGAAGCGCGGCGCCCACCTGGCCCTGTCCCTGGAACGCCTCGACGAGCTGCTGGCGACGCCCGCGCAGCGGATCGGCCTCTCCGCCACCGTCCGGCCGATCGACGTCTGCGCCCGCTTCCTCGGCGGGGCCCGCCCGGTGGACGTGGTGCAGCCGCGCAGCAGCAAGACCATCGAGGTCAGCGTCCAGGTCCCGGTGGAGGACATGACCCGCCTCGACGAGCAGGAGCAGCCGCCGGACGACCTGGGCGGCCCCGGCGGCCCGCGCCGCCGTCGATCTGGCCGGCCGTGGAGGAGCGGGTCTTCTCGCTGATCCGGGCGCACCGCTCGACCATCGTCTTCACCAACTCGCGGCGCAGCGCCGAACGGCTCTGCGCCCGGCTCAACGAGCTGGCCGCGGCGGAGCTGGAGGCGGCGGCCGCCGACGGCG
>NZ_JAEVHJ010000354.1:0-6572 GCF_016802855.1 Micromonospora sp. ATA51
CCCGCGTCCGCCCCCGCCCTCGTCGCAGAGCCGCCGGCCGAGATGCCGCCCCCGCTGGATCTCGGCGCGGTCGCCGGCGAGCTGGCATCCTGCTGCGCGGGGGCGACGACGACCCGATCCGGCACGAGCTGGTGCTCGACGGGCTGGTGCGGGCGGCCGGCGGGGACCGGAACACCGCCGCTCGGGTGCTGGAGCCGTTGATCCCGCAATGGCCCGGGCTCTGGCCGGCCCTGGTCGCCGCCGCCATCGGACGCGACGCGCCACCCCACCCCGGGTACCACCCGCGGTACCACACCGAACGCCATCCGATGACGCTCTTCGTGGAACGCCGGGTCGCCGAACTCACCGCGCGGCTGGTCACTGCCCCGCCGGTGGCGCTGCTGGCCACGCCGGCCACGGTCGCCGGACATGTCGACCCGGCCCGGGTTCTCGGCCTCCTGCTGGAGGCAGAACGCGACGGCTGGCAACCTGGCGAAGCCGACCTGACGCAGGCCATCCTGCGCCTGCCTCGCGTGGTGGACCGCGCCGTCCGGGCGACCGCCGCGCGCCTGGTCTCGCCGGCCGGCCGCCGGTTCGCCGGCTGGCTGGCCACTCCCGCCGAACCGCGGACCTGGGTCGAGGAGGTCGGGCACCAACCGTATGTCTCCAGCCGGCGGATCGCGATGCTGGACCCGGCCGGCCTGCCGGCCGAACTCGCCGATCCGCGCAGCGCGGCCGAACGGGCCAGGTCCGCCCGGAACGCAACAGCCGTGGCCCTGTGGCCGATGATCGCACCGTCGCACCGCGAGGCAATGGCCGCGCACATCCAGCCGTTCGCCGCCGCCATCGTGGACCGCGGCAACCCCGGCACGGGTTTCCTCGCGGGGCTCGCGGCGGCCGACGGCCCGGTCGGCCCGGCGATGTCCCTGACCATGGCGTACGCGCTCGCCAACCACCGGCAAACCGCGCGGCTAGCGGCCGGCGACGCGCTCATCGAACTCGCCGCCCGCCCGGGCTGGGACAGCACGGGTATCGGGGCGAAGGTAGGGACACTCGCCACGGCAGACCGGATCGTGCTGCAGCGAATCGTCCAGCCCTTGGCCGAGGCGCTCAAGGCCGGCGCCCGCGACACGGTCTGGCAGGTGACGTCCGCGGCGCTGCCGGTCCTCCTGCCCGCCGGACCGCGCCCTGGTCTGGCCGACCTCGTCGACCTCGCCGCCAACGCCGCTCCTCGTGGCGGCCACTCCGCCGACCTGCCCGGCCTGGCCGCGCTCGCCGCCAAGCCTGGCCGCAACCGCCTCACCGAGGCCGCCCGTCGGCTCGCCGCGTTCATGCCGACCTGACCTCTTCCGGCCCGCCGAAGAGGTCACCGAGCAGAAAGCGCTGGTCAGCGCACTGTCGATGGGATCGGAGTCTCAGCTGTGGGGACACGCACAGCGCGTAGCCAGTCGGCTGGCCGTGGCACTCACGCCAGTTCGGCCATCACTGCGCGGACCATTCGGCGGCCGTGCTCGGCCATTCGCGGGAAGGTGTGCCGGTAGTAGTCGATGCCGGTCAGTGACGGTGCGAGGGCCCAGCCGCAGGCGCGGCGCCAGGTGGCGTCGTCGTACCCGACTGCCTCTCGGTAGGCTTTTCGGGCCGCGCCGGTGAAGGTCCATAGCGCCGGAGCCACGTCCGGCGCCGGATCGCCGACACCGAGTGCGCCGAAGTCGATGACCGCGGCCAGTCGGCCGCGGTCGGTGATCAGGTTGCCCGGCTGCAGATCACCGTGGATCCATACGGGGTCCCGGTCCCAGTCAGGAGCAGCCAGGCAGGCGTCCCAGGCCGCCTCGGCCGCGGTCACATCGAAGCCGTCGTCATGCTCGGCGAGCCGGGGCAGCACACGGCGGACGCCTTCATCGGCGTGGAGCAGGGCGGACCCGCGGGAACCCGGTGGCTTCAACGGACCTCCGGCCGGGTCCACCCCGTGCAGGGCGCGAACGAAGGCTGCCACATCGCGGGCCAGGAATACGTCGTCGCAGCCAAGCCTGGGAGGCGTGCTCCCCACGACCCACGGCACCACGGTCCACCGCCACGGATACCCCGCGCCCGGCTCGCCCACCTGAAGCGGAACTGGAATCCGCACGGGCAGGTGGGACACCAGCAAGGGCAGCCACCGCGCATCGGAATCGGCCTGGTCGACCGCCCAGGCAATCTTGGGCATACGGGCGACGAGTTCGTTGCCGATCCGAAAGAGTACGTGGTCGGTGCCCTCCAACTCGTCGGGTAGGGGTGTCACGGGAAGGTCGGCCCACTGCGGGCACTGGGCCGCCACCAGGCGGCGCACCTGCCCGACGGTGGCTCGGATCTCGTCATCATGGATGGGCACGGCTGGCACGGTAATGCGGTTAGGCGGTGAGGTGCCAACTGATTAGGTGTCCAGCACCGACGCACCCGAAGGACTACGGCGCCTGATCGAAGTAGGTGCTCTCCTAGCACGTCGCCCACCGGCTGGTGCATGACGGTGAGACGGCGCTCGACGTGCCGGCGAAGCTGTCGGCGCAGGTGCCGATGCTCGCCACCGGCAACGGCCGCAAGACCGACCCGGTGGATGCGCAGTCGCGATGGTCGCGCTGCGCACCCCGAATCTCGTGCCGGTTCAGGTCGATGCGGACCTGGTCGTGATGGGGATGCTGGTCGACCGCCGCGACGAGCTTGGCCGGGCACGGACGCAGACCATCAATCGGCTGCACCGGTTGTTGTTGGAGCTTTCCGCGTGGGGTTTGCGGCGGCGGCCGGTACAGCCGCAGATCGGCGGGGGAAGCTCCGCCTCGCCCGCGCCGGCCGCCTGGCGCACCGTCCGGTTCGCGTCGCCTGGTTCACATCCGGTGGTGCGCAGCAGCTCGCTGTTCGCCGTACGGAGATCGATCGTCACTCCGTCGCCGTACGAGCGGACGCCCTCGGCCCACGAGGTTGCCGCGACCCGTCCTCTATCAGTCCTCATCCCCGCTCGCACATCTGTTCCAACATCAGGGTGGCGGCGCTGACACGAACGTGTCACGCGGTCCCAGCGTGCATGACGCCTTGAGAATGGGCAGCGGCTGCTCGTAACCTCGCCGCCCCGGCCCCCAGCACTCCTCGCATCCGGCCTCGCGGTCGCCATCGGGGTACTGGTTCCGGTTCCACCGGCCCATCGATGGTGTTGGTGGAACGATGGAAGACGTGGGAACTACGAAAACGACTATGCCTGCTATCTCGCCGCTTGCCGGCGAGCCGATTAAGCGTGCCGATGCCGAGCGGCTCGCGGGAGTGCTGAAGGCATTCGCCGACCCGGCCCGGCTGCGACTGCTCAGTCTGATCCAGGCCGCTCCGGAGGGCGAGGCGTCCGTGAGTGACCTCACCGCGCCGCTTGGTCTCTCCCAGCCGACCGTGAGTCATCACCTTCGGATCCTCACCGAGGCCGGCCTGCTCGAGCGCGAGAAGCGGGGCGTCTGGGCGTACTACCGCATAGTGCCGTCCGCGATCGCGGCGGTCGCCGACCTGTTGACGCCGCCGCGCAAGCGGGCGACGAAGAAGGCCCGCTGAGCGGCACTCTCGAGGGCCGCACCGTCGTAGAGGGCTGGCAGGATGCTCCTTGAGCATCAGCCCTCGCCTCGTGGCGTCCTTCCGCGTGCCGGCGAACGCTCCTCGCGTACCGGGCGTCGCCCACACTGCGGACACGCCCGCCGTCCAGCGGTGGCCGCACCGCCGGCTCGTCGTGATCCGCCGGGACGACGAGCTGTCGGCGTACGAGCTCGACCTGCTCCTCGCCGGCGACGACGCTCCCGCCGCCCGGTTCCCGGCGCCCTGGCCCCGCATCGGGGATGACGACCGCTGCCTCATCGACGTCAACCCGTGCGGGACGCGGTTCCTCACGGTTGGGGCGCGCGCATCGCCGCCGAGGCCTACCTGGGTACGGGTTCGAGGAGTTGCTGGGTTTCGTACCAGAGTTGGGCCTGCGCGCTCGGGTCGTTCCCTGGTGGCGTGGGCTGAATCTGGCGGGTTCCGCGGACGGTGTAGTAGCCGCCAGTGCGTCCGGTGAAGCGGGAGTCGGTGGCGAGGGCGACGATGAGGCCGGTGCCGCGCGCGGGGTCGCCGATCCTGAGCCGGGTGAGGACCTTTCGGAGGATGCCAGCGAAGCGGAGCTCGCGGCCGAGGCCGGTGGTGTTGAAGCCGGGGTCGAGGCAGTTTGCGGTGATGGTGGTGCCGGCGAGACGGCGGGCGAGTTCCATCGTGAACATGATGTCGAGCAGTTTCGTCTTGCCGTAGTGCTCGGATGACCCGCGCGCGCCGAACGGGCTTGTGTCGGTGAGATCCTGCGGGATCCGGAGCGTTCCGTGACGGCGGGAAGCTTCGGACGCGACGTTGACGATCCTGGCGGCGGGGGCTCGCTGAAGTGCGGGCAGCAGTGTGTGGGTCAGTAGCCAGGGGGCGAGGTAGTTGACGGCCACCATTTCGGGGTAGCCGTCGGGGGTGGTGCGTGGCTGGAAGGCGTGGATGCCGGCGTTGTTGACGAGTACGTCGATGTGGTCGTAGCGGTCGGCGATCTCGTGGCCGATACGCCGGACGTCGTCGAGCCGGGTGAAGTCGCCGAGGAATGCGTCCACGCGGTCGGTGCCGATCTCCTGGCAGGTCTGCTCCGCCTTCTGCTGGCTGCGGGCGGTGATGATGATGCGGGTGCCCTGTTGGGCGAGCTTGATGGCGGCCAGGCGGCCGAGTCCGCTGGTGGCGCCGGTGATGACGATCGTGGGTTCCATGACTGTCCTGTTCCAAGGTTTGTCGGCGCTGGGTCATCCGGTGACGAAGGGGTGGTCGGCCTCGACGGCGTCGGCGGCCCGCTGATGGTGGGCGCGCCGGCGAACGGCCAGGGCTATGAGCATGCGGCAGCGGCTATATGACCGCGCCGACCAGCAGGGTCGTCTGCTTGCCGGCGAGGAACGACATGTTCGTGTAGTCGGTCAGGGTGGCCGCGAGGTGGGGTGTGGCTCCCTCGGGATTCGGCGCGACGCCGCCAGCGACGGCGGTGCCGAATCGCTTGAGCGGCCGGGGTCAGCGCGGTAGGCAGACCCGAGTGGTCAAGAAGATCGCTGAAGTGTGCGCTGGTGGCGACGGCCATGAACCCGCCGAGCACGGCGACTCCGAGGGTGGCCCAAGACGGCTGGCGGTTTGCTGGGCACCGGCCGCAGGACCGGCAAGGTTGACGGGCGCGTTGCCGACGGTCGCGTTGACGGTCGCGGTGAACAGCAGGCCAAGCCCGATGCCCATCAGTGTGAGGCCGACGGCGAGTTGCGGGTAACCGCTGTCGAGCCGGGCGAACGAACTGCGTACCAGGCCGGCTGCCACGAGTGGGCAGCCGATGACGAGTGCCCACCGGTCGCCGATGCGGGTGATGACACGGCCGGAGAGGATCGCTCCGACGAGCATGGCCAGGCCCAGCGGAAGCAGCCGCACACCGACCATGGTTGCTGACAGATGCTGGATCTGCAGCCGGAACAACGATACGACGAAGAGCCGTGGCCACGACCATCTCCGCTCGAAGTAGTTTGCCGATGCCCATTACCGTAGCCCTGATATGGTGGAGATATGCAAACTACCTCACCCGGGGACGAGAGCCGGCACAAGATCGAGCTGGCCCTCGGTGAGCGGATCAGCGCCCTCATCAGCGCGACCCGGGCGTTGAGCGAACGCAGCGCCGCGCACTTCCATCCGCACCTGCAACCGGCCGCGTTCCACATCGCGCGCTGGCTCTACGCCTTCGGGCCAGCACGGCCCAGCGAGGTCGCCGAGGCCGTCGGAATGGACCGCAGCTCCACCAGCAGCCTGATCGGCAAGATGCGATCACTCGGCTTGCTGGACAGCTCACCGGCCCTGGACGACCGGCGCAGCATTATCGTCCGACTCAGCCCAGAAGGTCGGCAACGGGTCGCGGCAACGCTCGAGGAGCGCGGCAAGGAGTTCTACACCCGCACGCAGGACTGGTCGACCGCCGACCTCACCCGACTCGTCGAACTCCTCGGGCGTCTCACGGCCGAGCGATCTTCCGAGACCGGGAGTTAGGTCCTGAGCTCGAGGGCCATGGGCCCCCAAAGCCACCCTTACATCGCCGCACTACGTCCGGCAAAGTCGCGCGGTCAGCGGCATGAACGAATGAGTTTGGATGGTGTGACCAAGCTTGCCCCGGTCGACGCACGCCGCCCCTTCGTAAATGGGTAGCGTGAGCGCAGGGAGGCAAGCAGGCTCGTGCCCGTGACGAGCAGCGACCTGTGGGACGAGGACACCGCGGAGCGGTACGACGACATCTCGGCCGAGATGTTCGCACCCCACGTGCTCGACCCCGCCGTGGACTTCCTCGCACCGCTGGCGGGTTCCGGCCCCGCGCTGGAACTCGCGATCGGCACGGGCCGGGTGGCGATCCCGCTCGCCGCCCGAGGCATCTCCGTGACCGGGATCGAGCTGTCGCAGCCGATGGCCGACCAGCTGCGGCGCAAGGTGCCCGCGGAGGACTTGCCGGTCGTCATCGGTGACATGGCCACGACGACCGTCCCCGGCCAGTTCTCGCTCGTGTACGTCGTGTG
>NZ_JAEVHJ010000355.1:0-6572 GCF_016802855.1 Micromonospora sp. ATA51
GTCGCCGACTCGGCACTGCGGCTGGGCCGACCGGGCCGCCGCGGCCCGGCTGGCTCGGCGCGGCGGCGGGGTGCGGGGCGGCCCGGACCACTCGGTGCTGGACCGGCCCCGGGTGGAGGCCGCCGCCCGCGACGCGCTCGGCGAGGAGGCCTTCGCCGAGGCGTACGCGGGCGGGCTGGGCTGTCGGCTGGAGACCGCCGCGGAGGCGGTCCGGCTCACACTCGACGCCTGAGCGCCCGCACGGCGAGCGGGGCGAACACGGCGGCGAGTACGACGGCCCAGATCAGCGACTGGACGACCGGCCCGGCCACCGGGCCGCCGACCAGCAGGCCACGCAGCGCGTCGGCGAGGATGGTCACCGGGTTGACCTCGACCCAGTTCTGCAGCCAGCCCGGCATCCGGTCGGTAGGTACGAAGACGTTGCTGGTGAAGGTCAGCGGGAAGATCACCATGAAGCCGAAGATCTGCACCTTCTCCGGCTCGCTGACCAGCACCCCGACCAGCACCGAGATCCACGAGGCGGCCAGCGAGAAGGCGAGCAGCAGGACGAACGCGCCGAGCAGGCCGACCACCCCGTTGCCCAGCCGGAAGCCGAGGATCGCACCGACCCCGACCAGCAGCGACACCGACCACGCCTGCTTGACCGTGTCGGCGAGGATCCGGCCGGCCAGCGGAGACCAGCGGGCGATCGGCAGCGCGCGCAGCCGGTCGAAGACCCCCTTGGTCAGATCGTTGTTGAGCCCGAACCCGGTGGTCATGGTGGCGAAGAGGGCGTTCTGCACGATGATCCCAGGCAACGCGAACTGCAGGTAGTCGCCCGGGGAGCCGGAGATCGCCGTGCCGAAGACGTACGTGAAGAGCAGCACGAACATCACCGGCTGGATGCTCAGGTCGAGCAGCTCCATCGGGTTGTGCTTGATCTGCACCAGGCTGCGCCAGGCCAGGGTGAGGGTGTGCCGCAGCCCGGCGGCGAGGCCCGGCCGGCGGGCCGGGGCCAGCGGGGCGGCGGTGAGGGTGGCGGCGGTCATGCTGGCATCCATTCCAGTTCAACGTCGGAGCGGCCGTCCTGCTCGGCCCGGTGGCCGGTCAGGGAGAGGAAGACCTCGTCCAGGCTGGAGCCGCGCAGGGCCAGCTCGGCGACCGTGATCTCGGCCTGGTCGAGCCGGCGCACCACGGCGGGCAACACGCCGGGGTCGTTCACCGGCACGGTGACGGTGGTCTGGGCGACCTCGGGGGTCGCCCCGGCGACCTCCGCGGCGATGGACACCACGGTCGGCAGGTCGCCGGCGTCCGCCGGCCGGACCGTCAGGATCTGCCCGCCGGTCTTGGCCTTCAGCTCCTCCGGGGTGCCCTGGGCGATGACTTGGCCGTGGTCGACCACGGCGATCTCGCTCGCCAGCAGGTCGGCCTCCTCCAGGTACTGGGTGGTCAGCAGCACGGTCACCCCGTCGGCGACCAGGCCCCGGACGATGTCCCACAGCTCGTTGCGGCTGCGCGGGTCGAGCCCGGTGGTCGGCTCGTCGAGGAAGAGCACCTGCGGCCGGCCCACCAGGCTGGCGGCCAGGTCCAGGCGGCGGCGCATGCCGCCCGAGTACGTCTTGGCCGCCCGGTCGGCGGCGTCGCTGAGCTGGAAGTCGGCGAGCAGTTGCCGGGCGCGGACCCGGGCGTCGGCCCGGCGCATCCCGAGCAGCCGGCCGATCAGCAGCAGGTTCTCGGTGCCGGTCAGCGTCTCGTCGACCGAGGCGTACTGGCCGGTCAGGCCGATCAACTGGCGGACCCGGTGGGCATCGCGGCGGACGTCGTACCCGCCCACCGTGGCGTGCCCCTCGTCGGCGGCGAGCAGGGTGGCGAGCACCCGTACCGCGGTGGTCTTGCCCGCCCCGTTCGGCCCGAGCAGACCGAAGACCGTCCCGGTGGGGACGGCGAGGTCGACTCCGGCGAGGGCGGTGGTCGCGCCGAAGCGGCGGACCAGACCCTCCGCCTGGATCGCGTATGTCATCGGAACTCCCGTCGTATCGCTGGCCACCCCACGATGAGCGACGGCGCTGACGTTACGTCGACACCCGCTGACATTCCGCTGATTTTGCTGCGAACAGAAAAACGACCGCCGCCGCCGGTCACCCGGCGACGGCGGTGGCAGGGTCGGGGTCAGGCCAGGTTCGACGAGCGGGGGTACGCGTCCGCCGGGTCGGTCAGCACGTTGACCAGGTACGGCACGCCGGAGTCGAACGCGCGGGTCAGGGCCGGGGCGAGGTCGGCGGCCTTCTCCACCGTCTCGCCCGCGCCGCCGAGCGCCTCGACCACCTTGTCGTAGCGCAGCCCGGGCTGGAGGTCGGCGGCGACGTCGTAGCCGTACATGGCCCGCATCGGGTGCTTCTCCAGGCCCCAGATGCCGTTGTTGCCGACCACGATGACCACCGGGAGCTGCTGGCGGGCCAGGGACTCGACGTCCATCAGCGAGAAGCCGGCCGCGCCGTCGCCCATCAGCACGCAGATCTGCCGGTCGGGGTGGCTGACCCGGGCGCCCATCGCGTAGCCCATGCCGGTGCCGAGGCAGCCGTACGGGCCGGGGTCGAGCCAGGTGCCGGGCTGCGCCGGCTCCAGGTAGCGGCCGGCGTACGAGACGAAGTCGCCGCCGTCGCCGATGGTGATGGCGTCGGGGGCGAGGGCCTTGCGCAGCTCGCCGTAGATCCGGGCGGGCCGGATCGGGTCGGTCTCGGCGGCCATCTCCTCGGCGTCGCGGACCTTGGCGGCGTCCTCGGCGACCCGGAGCTGGGCGATCCAGTCGGCGTGGTCGGCCCGGTCGCCGGGGTGCTCCGCGAACGCGGTGAGGATGAGCCGCAGGTCGCCGGCGGGGGCGGCGGCGGGTTGCACGTGCCCGGCGCGCTGGCTGGGCGCGTCGACGACGTGCACGACCTTGGCGTCGCCGAAGTCGCCGAAGCCGAGCCGGAAGTCCAGCGGGGTGCCGACCACCACGACCACGTCCGCTTCCTTCAGCGCGACCCGGCGGGCCTTGGCGAAGGCGAGCGGGTGGGTGGGCGGCAGCGCGCCGCGCCCCATGCCGTTGGTGAAGACCGGCACTGCGAGCGCCTCGGCGGCGGCGCGCAGGGCGTCGACCGCGTCGCCGGCGTACACGTCGGAGCCGGCGATGATCACCGGTCGGCCGGCGGCGGCGATCAGGCCGGCGGCCTTCGCCACCTCGTCCGGGTCGGCCTCGATCGGGGCGATCGGCGACACCGCCGGCAGTTCCGCGTCGCCGACCGAGAAGACCGCCTCCAGGGGGAAGTCGAGGAAGGCCGGGCCGCGGTGCGGGGTGAGCGCCGCGGTGAGGGCGGCGGTGACCGCGCGCGGAATGTCGTCGGCGCTGAACACCGTCTCGGCGTGCTTGGTGACCGGGGCGACCAGCGGCAGATGGTCCATCTCCTGGAGGCTGCCCGAGCCCCAGCGGAACTGCGGGGCCCGGCCCCCCAACACCAGCACCGGGGAGGCGTTGAAGAACGCGCTGGTCAGGCCGGAGACGCCGTTGGTGACGCCGGGGCCGGCGGTGAGCACGGCCAGGCCGGGCCGGCGCTGGAGCTTGGCCACCGCCTCGGCGGCGAAGACCGCCGACTGCTCGTGCCGGACGTCGTAGATGGGGAAGCCGGTCTTGTGCGCGGCGTCGTAGAGCGGGAAGACGTGCCCGCCGGAGAGGGTGAACATCTCCCGTACGCCGTGCGCGCGCAGCGCCGCCAGCGCCAACTCTCCGCCGTGACCCTCGACCCGTTCCGTCATCGCCGCTTCCCTTCGTCACATGACCGGTGTCACAGGCTACTGGCCGGTAGGCGGAATGTGAACCGCTCTCGGGTCGGCGGCTCTCCGCGACCCGGACCGGGCTCAGCGGCCGGTGAAGCCCGGCTTGCGCTTCTCGACGAACGCGGCCATGCCCTCGCGCCGGTCGTCGGTGGCGAAGAGTGCCGCGAAGAGCTGGCTCTCCCAGGCCAGGCCGGAGTTGAGGTCCATGTCGAGGCCGCCGTCGACGGCCTGCTTGGCCGCCCGCAGGGCCTGCACCGGGCCGGTCAGGTACGGCTTCACCAGCGCGACGGCGGTGTCGTACACCTCGGCGGCCGGGGCCACCCGGTCGGCCAGGCCGATCCGCAGCGCCTCCACCGCGTCGACCATCCGGCCGGACATGATCAGGTCCTTGGCGCGGGCCGGGCCGACCAGCCGGGCCAGCCGCTGAGTGCCCCCCGCGCCCGGGATGATGCCGAGCTTGATCTCCGGCTGGCCGAGCTTGGCATCCTCGGCCACCACCCGCCAGTCGCAGGCCAGGGCCAGCTCGCAGCCGCCACCGAGGGCGTACCCGGTGATCGCGGCGACCACCGGCTTGGGAATCCGGGCGATCGCGCCCAGCGCGCTGGACAGGTCGGCGGCCCGCTCCGCCATGTCCACGTAGGACATGTCGGCCATCTCCTTGATGTCCGCGCCGGCGGCGAAGACTTTCTCCCCGCCGTACACGATGACCGCGCGGACCTCCGGGTCGGCGGTGGCGGCGGCCGCGGCGGCGCGCAACTCCTCCTGCACCTGGGTGTTCAGCGCGTTCATCGGCGGCCGCTCCAGCCGGATGGTGCCGATGCCGTCCTTGGTCTCCAGCCGAACGAACTCGCCCACGCTGCCCTCACTTCCTCGTCGAAGTCGCGTGCCAACCTTACGACCGGTCGTTGGGGTAAGTAGTCTGGTGTCCGCCCCGCCACCGGGAGTCAGGCCATGATCACGTACTACGACGACAGGTCGGTGCAGGTCACCTCCACCGCCATCCGGGTGGACGGCCGGACCTTCCCGCTCGCGGAACTCAGCATGGTGTGGCACCGGCGGGGCAGCCGCTCCTGGCGGGTGCTCGCCGGCCGGGGCGCGATCGGCGCCGCGCTGGCCGGGCCGCTGGTCGCCGCCCTGCTCGGCGTCGGGCTGGCGGTCGTGCTGCACCGCTCGCCGACCGTCACGCTCGCCATCGTCGGGGCGTCGGTGCTGGTCGGGCTCGGGGTCGGGCCGCTCGCCGACTTCCTCTTCGAACACCTGGACCGCTCGTACGCCCGGGGCGCCCGGCAATGGGAGATGTGGGCCCGCTGGCGCGGCCACCCGGTGCGACTGCTGCGCACCGGCGACGCGCTGCGCTTCGGCCAGATCTACCGGGCCGTGCAGCGGGCGATGGAGTCCGCGCCGACCCCCGTCCGTCAGAAGGCGATCGACTCGTCCGGCAGCAGCCCGAGGCCGCGCAGCAGGCCGTAGGTGTCCTGCTCGCCCCAGAACTGGACGATCCGCCCGCCGGCCAGCCGGTACATCTTGCAGGCGCTCTGCACCGTGGTCGCCCCGGTCGCGTCCCGCCGGTACGTCTGCGCGAACGAGACGACCACCCGGTCGTCGACCGCGAGCAGCTCGACGATCCGCTGGTCGAGCACGGTCAGGCCGGGCGAGGAGACGGCGCCCTCGACGTAGTGCCGGCCCTGCACCGCCGCGCCGGAGCCGTAGATCTGCACGTCCTCGGCGACCACCTCGGCCAGCTCGGCGAGGTCCTTGGTGACGAAGGTCCGCAGGTACCGCCGGACCACCTCGACGTTGCGCTCCCGCTCATCGGCCCCCATGCGCCCCGACCGTACGCCGGCCGAGGCCTCCGCGCCGGCAGCGACGGCTGCACACCGCCCACCCTCCGCTTGCCGTCTACGAAGCTGATGACGTCAGCGAATCATCCGTGGGGCCAGCCCCCGGGTGCACCACCACCCGGCCGCGATTCATCCACGACATCAGCTTCGTAGCGTCGTGGCAGGACATCCGGCGGCCGACCAGTCGAGGGGCGGCGGGCGGGGACGCCACCGGCACGGCGCGGACATGAGCGCGGATGGTTAGGGTGTGCAAGTGTTGGCTGATTAACTAAGCGAACCTATGTGGTACGTTCTTGATCATGTCGTTGCTGCGTCTGGGTCCGGCCGCTGAGTACATCGGTGTGCATCCTGTGACGCTGCGCCGGTGGGCGGATGAGGGACGGGTGGCGGTGACGTGGGTTGGTCGGGAGCGTCGGTTCGACTCTGCGTTGCTCGATGCGTTCGTTGGACGGGGTGAGGCGGAACGGCCGCGCCGTGAGGCGTTGTATGTGCGGGTGTCGGGTACGTCTGGCCAGGAGACGTCGCTGGTGGCCCAAGAGGCGGAACTGCGGGCTACTGCTGCCGCCGAAGTCGTGGCGGTGTTCAAGGACAAGGCGTCTGGGCTGCGGGAGAACCGGCCCGGACTTGCCCGGCTGTTGAAGGGTGCGGCGGCCGGCGAGTTCACTGTGGTAAGAGTGACCCACCGCGACCGGTTGGCGCGGTTCGGCACGGCGTGGCTGACCGCTCTGCTCGCCCGTGACGGGGTGACCGTCGAGGTGCTGCACGCGAAGGGTTCGGCCGGTGGGGTCGAGGAACTCCTGGACGACTTCATGTCTCTGGTCGCCATGTTCGCCGGCCGGATGTACGGCCTGCGGTCGCGTGAGGCCAAGCGGCGACTGCTGGCGGCCGCGGGTAAAGGCGTGGGGTAGTGGCTGGCTCCGTGTTGACGTCGACCGCGAC
>NZ_JAEVHJ010000356.1:0-6554 GCF_016802855.1 Micromonospora sp. ATA51
CAGGGGCAGCACCGGCTGCGCGGCCAGCAGCGCCGCGAACCACGGCACGGTCAGCCGGCTCAGCCGCGCGTACCCGGCCGACACCGCCGCGCCGATCCCCCCGACCAGCGCGGCGTACCGGGTTCCCGGCCAGCCGGCCACGCCGAACAGGTCCACCGTCCAGGCGGCGTACCCGTCCAGGAGCACCAGCAGCAGCCCCACCGCCGCGAACGTCTCGGCCGTGCCACGCAGCCCACGCCGGGTCGCGACCAGCGGCACGGCCAGCGCGAGCACGGTGACCGCGGCCAGGATCAGCGCCCGCCCGGCCACCCCGACGGCCGCCCAGGCGACGGCGGTGAAGACGATCGCCGCGGTGCCGAGGAGGAGTCCACCGAGGACGAAGAGCAGGCCCTGCACCGTCCGGGTCGAGGTCTCCGGCCGGCCCGGCCCGACCACGACCGGCGCCGGCGGGACCGGGACGGGTCGCACCGGCTGCGGCGGCGGGATCTCCAGGCGGATCCGGGCGGCCAGCTCCGACCGGCGCTGCCGGGCCGCGCCCAGCCGGGCCAGCAGGTCCTGGTACGTCACCCGGGCCCGCTCCACCTCCGGGGCCAGCGTGGCGATCTCCCGGTCCAGCCGGACCACCTCGGCGGCGGGCGGGTACGGCGGGCGATTGCAGCCGGGACAGCCGGAGGCGAGGTCGGCGGGCGCGCCGCAGCCGGGGCAGGGGTAGCCGGTGTTCTCCACCCGGACAGCATGGTGCCCGGGCGGCCGGCCGCCCAGAGTAGGAGTACCTAGGGGCGGGTGTGCTCGTGCACCCAGGCCGCGTAGTCGGGGTTGCCGCTCTCCACCCGGGTCACCAGGATCTCCGGCACCTCGTACGGATGGTTGGCGCGGAGCTGGTCGACCAGGGCGGTCACCCGGTCCGGGGCGGTCTTGAACTGCAGCGTCCACTCGGCGGTGGTCTGGATCGCCGACTGCCACCAGTAGGTGCTGTCCAACTGCCCGCCGACCTGGGCGCACGCCGCCAACCGCCCGGCGACGGCCGCAGCCGCCAGCACGTCCGCGACCGAGCGCGCGTCCACCACCGTCGTCACCACGCAGATCTGCTCCACGAGCGCACCCTACGTGGCGTTCCTCCGAAAAGCCTGGAACGGGGTCCGGTCAGGCGCCGACCCCGTCGCGGTTGGCCGCGATCCAGCCGTCGATCCGGGCCCACCAGTCGAAGAGCCAGTCGATGCGTTCCTGCCGGTCGACCGGGACCTCCTCGGGCGGCACCGACCAGAACCGCATCACGATCCGCTTGTCCATCGGCAGCTCCCGCCACACGTCGGTGACGGTGAGCATGCGGTCCAGCCCGGTGTGCGCGACGAAGACGACCCCGGCGTCCGGGGCGGCGTCCAGGGCGGCCAACAGCCCGCCCGGCTGCGGGGCGAGCACGTTCTGCATCCGCTCGGCGCGCAGCGCCATCCGCTCCAGCCCCAGCGCGCGCAGCCGGGCGATGGCCCGCAGCCGCCGGCTCGGGGTGAAGTTGCCGCCCTCCGGGAAGATCACGAACGCGTCGTCGTCGTCCAGGCCGGTGGCCAGGTGGCCGATCTGTGCGACCGTCGTGTCCCGGCCGTCCGGCCCGGGGGCGATGAACCGGTTCGGCAGCCGGTTGAGCAGCACGTCGATCGCCGGGTCCCACTGGAGACTCTCCTTGAGCACGATCCGCGGCTCCCGATGGAACCAGTTCACCAGCGCGTGGATCAGGATGAAGGAGTCACCGGGGCCGGCGTGCCGGCAGAGCACCAGCTCCGGCCGGCCGGGCAGCGCGGTGTCGGGGTCCGTACCGACCACGTCGATGCTCAGCCGCAGCGTCCAGCGGGCCTGCCAGAACAGCACCCGCAGGAAGTGCCCGGCCAGCAGGTAGTGCGCCCGCTGGAAGGCCGGCGACCGCTTGCGCGCGCCGAAGCCGGACGCCAGCCAGAGCCCGAACAGGGCGACCAGCGCGGCGGCGTCCCAGACCAGGTAGACCGCGCCGATCCAGAGCAGCCGCAGCGGTCGCAGCCGGCCGGGGACCAGCGGCGAGGCGGCCAGCGCGACCAGCGCCCAGGCGGGCAGGGTGGCCACCACCGCAGCGGCGAGCAGCACCACGCCGGGAGCCAGCAGCAACCGGCGTACCCACCGGGGCGGCAGCGGCATCAGTGCTCCAGCTGGGTCGCCAGGTAGTGCCGGGAGGCGGTGTATGCCCGGCTGATCCGCCGGCCCACCGCCGCCATGTCCCGGTACGCCCACGGGCTGTCGTCGCGGGGGCTTCCGCCGCCGGTCGGCAGCACGTGCACCTCCACCCCGTCGGGCAGGGCCGCCATCTCCCGGGCGAACCGGTGCCGCCGGGCGACCTCGAAGGCGACCTGGGCGATCTCCCAGGGCCGCCGGGGCGGGCTCAGCTCCCGCTCGATCCGTCCCACCTGGAGGACGAAGATCCGGGTGGCGCCGGCGGCGACCGCCTCCCCGATCGGGATCGAGTTCACGATCCCGCCGTCGATGTAGTGCTGGCCGTTTATCTGGGTGGGCGGCAGCAGCCCGGGCACCGACGCGGAGGCGAGCACCGCGGGCACCAGCGGTCCACTGTGGAACCAGTGCTCGGCGGCCCGTTCGATGTTCGCCGCGCAGCAGCGGAACGGGACCCTCAGGTCTTCGAAGGTGGTGTCCTCGCCCAACTCGCTCTCCAGCAGCCGGCGCAGCGGCCGGGGCGAGTGCAGGTGGGTGCGCGCGGCGAAGCGGCGCAGCTGCCGGGCGACCGAGTCGCCGTACACCTCGCTGGCCTCGGGGGAGGCCCAGAGCCGGACCAGCCGGTCGGTGACGGCCTCGGACGGGTCGGCCGCGACCAGGGCGCCGTTGACCGCCCCGATCGAGGTGCCCAGCACCATGTCCGGCCGGATCCGGGCCCGGAACAGCGCCCGGAGCATGCCGACCTCGACGGCGCCGAGCACTCCCCCGCCGCCGAGCACGAACGCCACCGGACCGCCACTCATGACGTTCATCCTGGCACGCGGCCCGAAACGGGCCGCCGGAGCCGGCCGGCGGCCGCGCGCGGTCACCGCGGGCGGCGCCGACGTCGCGGAGCGCGACCAGGGAACGGACAGCCGCCGACAGGGCGGACACGTTCCCGCAAAGCTGACGGCCGCGGTGGACCGGCTCCCCGCAAAGATCGGGGAGCGGCAGCACGAGGGGAGCATCGCACCCGGGTACGCCCGTCAGCTCGACGCCGCGGCCGCCGGGCTGACCGCGGCGCGGACGTGACCGGTCAGCGGGCCGTGACCCGGGCCGGCTCCCGCGCCCCGGGGCCGACGGCCCGGTCCGCGAGGAAGCTCCGGTACACCGCCTCGTAGCCGCGGGCCATCCGCTCCATCGAGAAGTTCTCCGCGACGTGCGCCACGCAGTCGGCCGGGTCCAACCGGGACGACTCGCGCAGCGCCGCCGGCAGCTCGTCGGGCCGGTCGCAGACCAGGCCGGTCCGGCCCGGGCGGACCAGCTCCGGCACAGCGCCCCGGCGCAGCGCCACCACCGGCGTACCGGTCGCCATCGCCTCCAGCATCACCATGCCGAACGGCTCCTCCCACTGGATCGGCATGATCAGGCAGCGGGCGTTGAGCAGCAGCCGCTGGGTGGCCTCCCGGTCCGCGTTCAGCACCAGCGTCACGTCCTCGTCCAGCAGGGGCTCGACCACCTGCTCGAGGTAGCGGCGCTCGGCCGGCTCGTTGCACTTGCCGGCCAGGGTGAGCGGAAGGCCGGCCGCCCGGCAGGCCCGGATCGCCACCTCCGGGCCCTTGTCCGGGCTGAACCGGGCGAGCCAGAGCACCGGCCCCCGACCGGGTGTCCGCTTGCTCGGAACGTCCCGCGCCGGCATCGCGTTGTGCACCGTGCCCGCCCAGGGCAGCCCCGGGTTGGCCCGCCGCTGGGCGTGCGAGATGGCCACCAGACCGACGTCCTGGTCGATGTCGCTGAGCACGTCGCCGTACTCGCCCACCGGGTTGCCGTGCACGGTCGCCACGGTGGGCACCGCCCGGTGGCCGGCGATCAGCGGGCCGATGTTGGTGTGGTCGTGGATCACGTCGAAATCGGCGGCGGAGATCAGCCGGTTGACCCGGGCCAGGTGGGCCAGCTCGGGCAGCGCCTCGCCGAGCCGCTCGTACTGCAGCACGGGCTCGGTGGAGACGAACTCCGCGCCGGTGCCGTGGTCCGCGCCGGCGCCGAACAGGGTCACCTCGTGACCTTCCCCGACGAGGCCGTCCACCAGCCCGGCCACCACGTGTTCCAGCCCGCCGTAACCGGGTGGCGGCACCGACAGCCAGGGCGGCGCCACCATCGCGATCCGCAGTGGCCCTGCCCGCGAGCGGTCCGACGACAGGTTGTTCACGGCCACGAGTCCTCCCCGTTGGTCCCCGACGATCGTGATCGGCGGCGCTTTCCCGGTGCCGGCGGCGGCAAACGGCGGCCCGGCCTCATCCGGCGACGACGAGCCGCTCGTGCACCTCCCGGACGCCCGGCATCGACCAGGCCACCCGTTCCGCCTCGTCCCGCTGCCACCAGGAGCGGACCACCCCGCTCAGCACCACGGTGTCCCCGCTGACCTCGATGTCGACACGTTCCGTGCCGGTCCGCCGGATCAGCGCCCGTTGCAGGTCCCGGCGGATCTGTTCGTCGCTGGGCGGGCTGGGCGGGTGGACCTCCACCAGGTTCGTCACCCCGCGTACGCCGCGCAGCCGGCGCAGCTCCCGTTCCGCGGTACGCCGCTGGAAGCCGTACTCCACCTCGCCGCGGAGCATCACCCAGCCGTTGGCGACCGTGACGTCCAGCCGCTCGGCGGGCACGAAGCTGTCCCACTCCAGCGCCCGGCCGGCCGCGATGGCGATCTCCGCGTCGGTGCGCTCGTCCGTGCCGGGCAGGCGTACCTCGATCTCGCTGGCGACCGCCCGCACCCCGCGTACCCGGTGGGCGCAGCGCTCGGCAGCCCAGCGGCGGGCGTAGCTGTCCACCCAGCCGGTGAGCGTGACCACGCCCGCGGCGACCGTCACGCCGATCTCGGTCGGCCGCGTCTGCGCGTCCCAGTCGAGCTCGTCGAGCACGTCCCGCTGGATCTCCGGATCGGTGCGGGCGGCGGTTGCGGTGGTCATCACGTCCCCTCCCCTACGGTTCCCGTCCGTCGAGGATGCCGCCGGGCGGGGTGAGCCGGGCTCACCCGATGCGGGTGAGCGGGTACGGAAAAGGCGGCGGGCGACGGAGCCAACCCCCTTGGCTCCGTCACCCGCCGCCTGGCGGAGGAAGGTCCGTATCCCCGCGCCTTCTCGGCGCGTCAATCCCTTATGACGTCTCGGCGAGCGTCACGGTTGCCGTCTGTGCCGATCCATTCCGCTTGAACTGCACCTCGACCCGGTCGCCCACCTTGCCGGACTGGACGGCGCCCACCAGGTCGTTGGAGTCGTTGATCACCTTGTCGCCGAACTTGGTGATCACGTCGCCCCGCTGGAGCCCGGCCTTCTCGGCGGCGCTGCCCGGGGTGACCGCGGCGACCAGCGCCCCGCCGTCCTCGGCGGCGTTGACGCTGACCCCGAGCGAGGGGTGGCTGACCTTCTCGCCGCGCTGGAGCTTCTCGGCGACGTCCTTTGCCTTGTTGCTCGGGATGGCGAAGCCGACGCCGATGTTGCCGTTGCTGCCCTGCCCGGCGGTGGCGATCGCGGTGTTGATGCCGATCACCTCGCCCCGGGTGTTGACCAGCGCGCCGCCGGAGTTGCCCGGGTTGATCGGGGCGTCGGTCTGGAGCAGGCCGGAGATCGAGCTGGCGGCCCGCTGCGGGTCCTGCTGCTGGCCCTCGCTGCCCGCCTGGATGGTCCGGTCCCGGGCGCTGAGGATGCCCGCGGTGACCGAGCCCTGCAGGCCGAGCGGGCTGCCCAGGGCGAGCACCTGGTCGCCGACCTGCATCCCGTCGCTGTCGCCGAACTTCGCCGCCTTCAGCCCGCTGACCCCGCCGGCCTTGACCACCGCCAGGTCGGTCTTCGGGTCGGTGCCGACGATCTTCGCCTGTGCGGTCTTGCCGTCGGCGAAGACCACCTTCACCGTGTCGCCGCTGGCGGAGGCGACCACGTGGTTGTTGGTCAGCACGTAACCGTCGGCGCTGAGGATCACCCCGGAGCCCTCACCGTTGTCCGTGATGATCGAGACCACGCTGTCCTGGACGGCGGCGGCGATCTTCGGCAGGTCCGCGCTGTTGAGCACGGGCGCCGCCGAGTAGGTGCGGGTGACCCCGCCGTCCCCGTCGAGGGCCAGGGCGAGCGCGCCGCCGGCCACACCGGAGCCGAACATCAGCGCCAGCACCAGCGCGCCCGCGCCGACGAACTTGCCCGCCCGGCTCGGCCGGGCGGCCGGCGCCGGGCCCCACGGCGGGACCGGCTGGCCGGGGAGGTGCGGCTGTCCCGGGTGGTGCGGCTGGTAGGCAGGGCCACAGGAGCTCCTTTCTGGACGGACGATCAGCGGAGGAACGCCGCCGCCACGCCGGCGTCGACGGGGATGTGCAGACCGGTGGTCAGGGACAG
>NZ_JAEVHJ010000357.1:0-6509 GCF_016802855.1 Micromonospora sp. ATA51
CCGGCGGAGGGATCAAGCCTGACCGCCCGGAGCCGGTCACGGCGGCCCCCGGCCTGAACCGCAACAAGCAACAAGCGGCAAGCGGCAAGCGGCAAGGAGCCGACCGACGCCTACCGAGGCTCGGTCACGAAGTCGATCAACCGTTCCATCGCGTTGATCAGCGGCGTCTCCACGTCGGCGAAGCTGTCAACCCGGGACAGGATGCGTCGCCACATGTCCGCCGGCTCGCCCACTCCGAGGGCCGCGCAGACGCCCTCCTTCCAGGGCCGTCCGGGCGGCACCACGGGCCAGGCCGGGATGCCGAGCGCGGCCGGCTTGACCGCCTGCCACACGTCGACGTACGGGTGCCCGGTGACCAGCACGTGCGGGGAGGACACCCGAGCCACGATCCGGCTCTCCTTCGAACCGGGCACCAGGTGGTCGACGAGCACGCCGAGCCGCCGGCCCGGGCCGGGGGCGAAGTTCCGGACCTCGGCGTCGAGGGCGTCGATGCCGTCGAGCGGCTCCACCACCACGCCCTCGATCCGCAGGTCGTCGCCCCAGATCCGCTCCACCAGCGCGGCGTCGTGCACGCCCTCGACCCAGATCCGGCTGGCCTTGGCGACCTGGGCGCGGACGTTGTCGACGGCGATCGAGCCGGAGGCGGTGCGCCGCCGGGCCGCCGGCGCCGGGGCGCGGGTCGGCCGGCGCAGCGTCACCGGCCGGCCGTCGAGCAGGAAGGCCGCGGGCAGCAGCGGGAAGTTGCGCCGCCGGCCGTGCCGGTCCTCCAGCACCACCGCGCCGGCCTCGAAACCGACCACCGCGCCGCAGAACCCGGAGTCGGCGTCCTCGACCACCAGGTCCGGCTCGGCGTCCACCTCGGGGGTGACCTTCCGCCGTCGCCAGTCCCCCGCCAGCACGTCCTCGCCGTATCGCCCCGCCATGTGGATCACGCTAACCGGCGGTCCGGCGCGTCGCCCGGCGACGCGCCGCCGGCACCCCGGCCGCCGCGGGGACGGACGGTCACGACCGCCGACGGCGATGCGGCGGGCCCGCGAAAAGGGGCGAAGAAGGCAGTTCGGGGCAGGCTACGCGGCCGGAGCGGCAGTCGAGACAGGGGCGGCGGGGAGCACGTACCCTTTCCGCATGTCCCTCCCCGCAACGGGCGCGGCCACGCTGGCTCCGCGCCGGTCCAGCCGGTTCGTTGCCTGGGTCCGCGCCTGGCGCGCCGGCCTGGTGCCCTTCGACGAGGTCGCCGACTCGATCGCCGGCGACGAGGAGCACCTGGTCGCGGACGCCCCCGGCACCTGGACCGACGTCCCGCTGCGGGACGCGCTGCCCACCCTGGCCAAGCTCTCCCCCGACGAGATCCGGCTGGTGCTGCCCGCGCCGGGCGACCCGCGCGGCCTGCCCGGCCCCGGCGACTTCGCCGGTGCGGCGCTGCTCGCCGGGGAGGCGGTGGTCGCCGGCGGCCTCGGGCTGATTCCGCAGGTGCGCAGCCACACCTCGGGCTCCGGGATGACCTGGGAGACGGTGCTCTGGCGGGTCTACCCGCTGCCCTCGAACGCGCCGGCGGCGTCGCTCACCGCCCCCGGCGCGGCGGAGGCGGAGGCCGAGCTGGCCGCCGCGCTCGCGGAGACCACCCGCCGCGCTGACCCGCCTCGACGTGGCCCAGTGGCGGCCGGAGCTGGCCGGGGCGCTCGCCGCGCTGCGCCGCCCGGACGGCGCCACTGATCTGCCGCCGGGCTTCGACCCACGGGCCCGGCGACTCTTCGCCCGGGCGGCGGTGCTGGACCGGGTGCTCGCCCTCGCCGGGCACAGCGCGCCGGGCGGGGCGATCAACAACTACGAGGCCCAGCAGCGCGACGCCGCGCTGCGCCCGCTCACCACCGCCTGCCGGCAGGCCCTGGTCGCCGCCTGCAACGCCCCGCTGCGCCCCTGACGGCGGAGCCGGGCCGCGGGGTCAGATCTCGTCGATCAGGTCGGCTACCGAGTCGATGATCCGGGACGGCCGGTACGGGTAGCGCTCCGCCTCGGCGCGGCTGCTGATCCCGGTCAGCACCAGGATCGTCTCCAGCCCCGCCTCCAGCCCGCAGAGGATGTCGGTGTCCATCCGGTCACCGATCATCGCGGTGGTCTCCGAGTGCGCGTTGATGGTGTTGAGCGCCGAGCGCATCATCATCGGGTTGGGCTTGCCGACGAAGTACGGCTCCACCCCGGTCGCCTTGGAGATCATCGCGGCGACCGAGCCGGCGGCGGGAAGGGCGCCTTCCACCGACGGGCCGGTCACGTCCGGGTTGGTGCAGATGAACCGCGCCCCGTCGTTGATCAGCCGGACCGCCTTGGTGATCGCCTCGAAGCTGTAGGTGCGGGTCTCCCCCAGCACCACGTAGTCCGGGGCGAAGTCGCTGAGCACGTACCCCACCGCGTGCAGGGCCGTGGTCAGCCCGGCCTCCCCGATCACGTACGCGGTGCCACCCGGCCGCTGGTCGTCCAGGAACTTGGCGGTGGCCAGCGCCGACGACCAGATCGCCTCCTCCGGCACGTCCAGCCCCATCCGGACCAGCCGGGCCTGGAGGTCGCGCGGGGTGTAGATCGAGTTGTTGGTGAGGACCAGGAACGGCTTGCCGGAGGCCCGGAGCCGCTTGACGAACTCGGGTGCGCCGGGCACCGGCTGGCCCTCGTGCACCAGCACGCCGTCCATGTCGGTGAGCCAGCTCTGCACCGGCTTGCGGTCATGCATGTGTCGTCCCAACGGGTCTAGGGGTCGGTCGGGCTCAGGGACGGCGGGCGGCGGGCATGCAGCACGGCGTCGGGCAGGTGTCCCACATCGGCAGCTCGCCGAGACGGCGGCGCAGCCGCTCGCCGTCCGGCGCGGTCCGCTCGGTGACCAGTTCGCGGACCATCGCCACGAAGCGCGGGTCGGTGCCCGGGGTGCCGGCGCGGACGAAGTCCAGGCCGAGCTGCTTGGCCGTGTCCAGCGCCTCGGTGTCGAGGTCCCAGACCACCTCCAGGTGGTCGGAGACGAAGCCGATCGGGCTGACCACCACGCCGGTCACGCCGGACTCGGCGAGGCTGGCCAGGTGGTCGTTGATGTCCGGCTCCAGCCACGGCACCTGCGGCGGGCCGGACCGGCTCTGCCAGACCAGGTCGTACGGCAGGTCCGGTGCGGCGGCGGCGTGCACCAGCCGGGCGGTCTCCGCCAGCTGCGCGGTGTACCGGCCGCCGTTCGGGCCGGCGGTGGCGGCCATCGACGTCGGAACGGAGTGCGCGGTGAAGACCAGCCGGGTGGTGTCCCGCTTCGCCGGGTCGAGCTGGGCCAGTGCGGTACGCACCGCGTCGGCGTGCGGCTCCACGAAGCCGGGGTGGTCCCAGAACTGCCGCAGCTTGTCGATCATCGGGGCGTCCGGGCCGACGGCGGCCCGGGCGGCGGCGATGTCCTCCTGGTACTGCCGGCAGGAGGAGTAGCCGCCGTACGCGCTGGTGACGAAGGCGAGCGCCCGCTGCACCCCGTCGTCGCGCATCTGCGCCACGGTGTCGGCGAGCATCGGGTTCCAGTTCCGGTTGCCCCAGTAGACCGGCAGGTCGACGTCGTTCGCCGCGAAGTCCGCCCGGATCGCGGCGAGCAGTTCCCGGCACTGCTGGTTGATCGGGGAGACCCCGCCGAAGTGCAGGTAGTGCTCGGCGACCTCCGCCAGCCGCTCGGGCGGTACGCCGCGCCCCCGGGTCACGTTCTGGAGGAAGGGCACCACGTCCTCAGGCCGCTCCGGGCCGCCGAAGGACACCAGCACCAACGCGTCGTACGCCATGGCGCCATTCTCCCCCGACGGCCGTGACGGCCCGACGACCACCCCGGGACGGTCGGGTTTCGTCGGCCGGCTCAGGCGCCGATCGCGTGGTAGCCGCCGTCGACGTGGACGATCTCGCCGGTGGTGGCCGGGAACCAGTCCGACAGCAGCGCCAGGCAGGCCCGCGCGGCGGGCTCCTGGTCGGTGAGGCTCCAGCCCAGCGGGGCGCGCGCGGTCCAGGCGTCCTCGAACTGGTCGAAGCCGGGGATGGACTTGGCGGCGATGGTCCGCAGCGGGCCGGCCGCGACCAGGTTGCTGCGGATGCCCTGCTTGCCCAGGTGCAGCGCCAGGTAGCGGGAGGCGGACTCCAGCCCGGCCTTGGCCACGCCCATCCAGTCGTAGACCGGCCAGGCCTTGGTGGCGTCGAAGGTGAGGCCGACCACCGCGCTGCCCGCGGACATCAGCGGCAGCGCCGCCATGGCCAGGGACTTGTAGGAGAAAGTGGAGACCTGCAGGGCGGTCGCCACGTCCTCCCAGGGGGCGTCGAGGAAGCCGCCGCCGAGACAGCTCTGCGGGGCGAAGCCGATCGAGTGCACCACCCCGTCCAGGCCGTCGACGTGCTCCCGGACCTTGTCGGCGAGGCCGGCGAGGTGCTCCGGGTTGGTCACGTCGAGCTCGATCACCGGGGCCGCCTCGGGCAGCCGCTTGGCGATCCGCTCGACCAGGGAGAGCCGGCCGTAGCCGGTGAGCACGACCTGGGCGCCGTTCTCCTGGGCGAGCTTCGCCACCGAGAAGGCGATCGAGGCGTCGGTGATGACGCCGGTGACGAGCAGCCGCTTACCGGCGAGCAGTCCAGACATCGAGAGATTCCTCCGTGCGTTCTTCTCGGGACGGGTGGCTCAGTGGCCCATGCCCAGGCCGCCGTCGACCGGGATGACGGCGCCGGAGATGTAGCCGGCCGCGTCCGAGGCCAGCCAGGTGACCACGCCGGCGACCTCGTCCGGCTCGGCGAACCGGCCGGCCGGGATGGCCTTGCGGTACTCGGTGCGGCGCTCCTCGGGCAGCGCGGCGGTCATGTCGGTGGCGATGAAGCCGGGCGCGACCACGTTCGCGGTGATGTTGCGGCTGCCCAGCTCGCGGGTGATCGAGCGGGCCACCCCCACCAGGCCGGCCTTGCTGGCCGCGTAGTTGACCTGGCCGGCGCCCCCGTACAGGCCGACCACCGACGAGATGAAGATCATCCGGCCCCACTTCGCCCGGAGCATCTTCGCCGAGGCCCGCTTGGCGCAGCGGAACGCGCCGGTCAGGTTGGTGTCCAGCACCCCGGTGAACTGCTCCTCGGACATCCGCATCAGCAGCGTGTCGGCGGTGATGCCGGCGTTGGCGACCAGCACCTCGACGGGACCCAGCTCGGCCTCGACGGTGGCGAACGTCGCGTCGACGGAGGCGGAGTCGGTGACGTCGCACCGCACGCCGAACAGGCCCGCCGGCGCCTCGCCGCTGCGGTGGGTGACCGCCACCCGGTCGCCCTGCTTGGCGAAGGCCTGCGCGATGGCCAGGCCGATTCCCCGGTTGCCGCCGGTCACCAGCACGGTACGGGCCACGGGTCCCCCTCTGCTCCGCTGATCTCTGCGTCGGTCGGAGCCTAGGGGTTACCGGTAGGTAAGCGCTAACCCGACCAGGTCACACCGGGGTACGACGCCCGGCCTCAGCCCAGGGTGGGACGACGATGCGCCCGCCGGTCCGTACGCTGCCGCTGATGGCGGAGCAACCGGTCGGGACCTGGTGGCGGGCGCTGCGGCGTACCGTCGCCGGGGCGGACGTCGCGCCGGTCCGGCTGCCGCTGGACCGCTGGCCCCGGCTGGCCCCGTTCGCGCGGCCCGTCGGCCTGCTCGTCGTGATCGGACTCTTCGCCGTCACCCTGGCCCAGCAGACCGACCGGCGCCTGCCCGGGATCGTGCCGATCCTGTTCGCCGGCCTGACGGTCGCGCCGCTGCTCGCCCTGCCCCGGCGTCCCCTGCTGGCCTGGCGGCTGGCCGTGGTGGCCCTGGCGACCTGCACCTTCAATGCGCCGGCCGGCGCGGGCTGGCCGTGGACCCCGGTGCTGGCGCTCGGGTCGCTGCTGGTGCTGGCGGTGGTGGCGACCCGGGCGGACCGGCCGGTGCTGGTCTGGGTGGGCCTGCTCACGCTGGTGCCGGGGCTCGCGTTGGTCGACCCCGACCATCGGGTCAGCGTCCTGGTGCTGGTCCTGACGGTGCTGGTGCTCGGCGACCTGGTGCGCGGCAACCGGCGCTCCCGCCGGGCGCTGGCCGCGCAGACCGCGCTCAGCGAGCGGGAGCGGGAGCGCCGGGCGGTGCTGGAGGAGCGCACCCGGATCGCCCGGGAGCTGCACGACGTGGTCGCCCACCACATGTCGATGATCGCCGTGCAGGCGGAGACCGCGCCGTACCGCCTCGCCGAAGTGCCGGATGCCGCCCGCGCCGAGTTCGCCGCGATCGCCGGCTCGGCCCGGGAGGCGCTGACCGACATGCGCCGCCTGCTGGGCGTGCTGCGCAGCGAGTCCGCCGGTCCGGAGACCGCGCCGCTGCCCGGGCTGGCGGACGTCGCGGCGATGGTGGACGCGGCCCGCCGGGCCGGCCTGGCGGTCACCCTGGACGCCCCCGCGCCGACCGGCGACACGCCCGCGCCGGTCGGGCTGGCCGCGTACCGGATCGTCCAGGAGGGGCTGGCGAACGCGGCCCG
>NZ_JAEVHJ010000358.1:0-6503 GCF_016802855.1 Micromonospora sp. ATA51
CTCGCCATTTAGCGGCTTCGGCAAGACGCAGGGGTGCACCGCGCGGGCTTACCCAGGAGGATCAAATGCTGAGTTGTGGGACTGACGGCAGGTGAGCGTGACCGGGGTGGGCGCGGTAGAGCTCCCACCCCGGCCACAGACTCACCTGATCTTGACGCTGTTCCCCTTAGCGTCGGTGCCAGACACTTGGTAGGTGGGGGTTGCTGTGGCGGCGTCCGCGCCTGGGGCCGTAGGCCTTCAAGGTGAAGTGGTCGTTGGTGTTCGGAGTCAGCCGGTCGCCGTCGATGCCCTCGACGGTGAACGGGTTACCTGTGGTCGCGCCGTCGACCGTGACCGATGCTTTGCCTTGGAATCGGCTGCGGGAGTTGTTGGTCTGGTCGGTGACCATCCATGTAAAGCGCGTCGCGCTGACCATGAAGCTGTGGCAGCCGTTAGGGTGCGGTGATCAAATTATCCACACGTGGCTCTTGGAGCAGCAGAACGATCACCGAACTGGTCCACCATGGCTGCCGGCGCGTCGTCCAGGACGTAGTGGCGCTGAACGCATGCAATGTACTGGCCACCCGTCTCGATTCTCTGCAGGTGGCTGTTCTGGTCAACGAACCAAGCAGAACCGTTGGACATGCGCAGCACCCAGTTCCGGGCGTCAGCTGGTAGTTGGATCTCGGGCTGGCTCTCGTCGCACGTGGCCGGATAGGCTGATTCCTGAGTCCAAGGCAGCGGCACGGTTTGGCGGTTTACGAAGTCGCGCAGGATATACCGTCGGTTAAGGCATGCGATTGTCGAGGCATCCAATGTGCTCACAGCGACGCCGCCCTCCTCAAGCACGAGGTAAGCCTGACCACGTTGATCGCCTGTCGGACCGCTCGCCAAGCGCCAGAGCAGCCCCGAGCGCTGCCCTGCTCCCAGAATGCTGCCGTCGGGACCGACGCCACCGTTGCCACCACCGCCAGGGTTAGGTGGAGGCGGGTACCGGTAGGTGAGGTAGGCGTCGAGTTCGCGTTGGAAGATCGCACGCAGGGTGTCTGCGAGATAGGTCTCCGTGTCAATGATGAAGTTAACTGCCTCAAGCACCACTTTTGCACGGGCGGACACGAACGAGGCTGCAGTGGAGGCACACGCCAGGATCGCGGGCAAATCGGCCTGCGAGACCGAGATGCTGTAACCGCAGTCGTTGAGGGCCGAGTAGAGGTCTGCTAGTTCATCTGGCTTCAGCACCTTATCGAACTGGCGCAGAGTGTAGGCGCTGGCGTTAACGGCCGGAGGTACGGCGGCGTCAACCTTCTCGGCGGTGCGTCCTTGCGGTACACGCACGATTGCCGACCCACCGGGCGGAACGTAGACGGACCCGGGGTAAGGCCCCGACCCGTTCTTCTTTGCGAAGAAGAGATCGGTTAGCAGATTCCCGCTCGGCCTTACGGAGATGACTGTGGGTTCACCCATCGGTGAAATCAACATGGCTGCGCCGGTATTGTTAGCAAGTTTCCAATCAGCAGCCCCACTTGCGGCCTCGACGCAATGACGGAAGAAGGGTTGGCCGGTGGCTAGCCGAAGATCGAACATGGAACCGTGGGTGGCAACGAGCTCGCTGCTGCTGACGTCGGGGTTGCATTCCGGCTGTGAGGCACCGACCCCTGCGTACTCCTGGACCGTCTGTAGCAGCATCTGACGTCGAGAGAAAGGCGTGGCGGTCGGCGCGGAGATAATCCAAGGCTTGGGAAGCCACGTCGCCTGGAGGATGGACAGACTGGCTGTTGAAACAGTGAGGGTCTTTCTGCCCAGGTTAACGTCAGCAGCGGCACCGGCAAAGATCTGCGGTTCAGTGCCCGCCGGGAAGTGAACCGCTACCGGATCGAAGTCCAGGTCAACCCCAGCCGTCAACGACGGGTCCAGTGGGAGGGTTACGGATACGCGCTGCGACTCGCCGTTGCCCCAGTTGCCCCAGATGTGGAAGTCTGCCGCCGGGCCGCTCAGGGGGGAGGGCGCGGAAACATCAGTGATGCTCGCCCAGGCACCAAAGGGGGTGAGAACGTTTTCTGGGACCTGGAGGGAAAAGGGCCCACGGTTGACGTGGCCGCCGAGGCTTCGGTAGATCCATCGGTAGTTGGTGGTGGAAGTTTTTACGGGCGCTGGGGTGAGGCAGCTGCGAGCGCGAAGGGAGTCGAGGGTGCCTTTACCTACTCCAGGCACGCGTTCAGGCGTGACGTGGCGCCCGGTCGCAAACGGTCGGGCCTGGATCAAGCGTTTGGCTGCCGGTCGCGACATGCCGAGGCGCGTGACCAGTTCATCGGTATCGGCAGTCTGGAGATCGGGCCGGTCGTCTCCGCATGCCTCGTCGGACGGCGGTGGCAGTTGGGTCGGTGTGGCGCACGCCTTACCTGATGCCAGGATCTCGGTCAGCTTTCCCGGTCCGATACCAGGCACGACGAGAAGATCCCGCGGTCCTAGATACGGCCGCAACTCGATGATCCGATGCGCGACGGGAGGGTCGATGCTGAACGCTGTGGTCAGCGCCAAATCATCGGCATGGTTGATGTCTATCTGGCCGGCCTGGCACACCATAGAGACATCTGGCAGGTTGTCAGCCTGACTTGCCGCCGGCAGCGCAGTAGCGGGTCCTGCAGCGACGCTGACGGCGACGCTGGTGCCAGAAACCGTCAGCATCATCGCAACCGCTGTCCGTGTGATCCGGGGACCAGCCCGTCTCTGTTGTTCGATTTGCCCTAATAGTCCTTGCTGACGAGCACGCACGCGAAGCTCCCGTCCCTCAGAAACTGGCCTTGCAATCGCGAACGTAGCAGCGCGATCACGAATAGTAAGCAGCCTGTTGGCCGGGGAATATAGACCTTTGTACCGCACCCCTCGGGCCGGTCGGGTCTGAGTCCTGACGAGGTCAGCAACCGGCGGGACCCGAAGCCGTCCGCCGGCGGCTCGACCGGCGGTGCCGGCCGCAGATCCTCGTCGCCGAGAGACGTGTTGACCAAAGCATGAACGTCGAGCTTTTCTGCGCTAAGCGGGCTGGCGGTTGCCGGAACGGGGCGTCAGCGAGGCAGGCCGTCGGCGAAGTGGCGAGCGTGCGGGCCGTTGGCGGGCGGTGTGGCGGTGTCTTTGGGTGGCGGCCAGTGTCGGCGTACGGTGCGTTCGGATCGGCCGATTCGCGCGGCGATCTCCGCCGGATGCAGATCGGGATCCTGCCGGTACCAGTAGGCGACAGCGGCGGCGGTTTTCGAGGGCACCTCGCCTTCCGCCCTCTGGTCGTTCGGCACGCCGTGGCTCACCAGCGAGCGCGGTCGGGGGGCCTCCGCAGGGACGGACGTGGAGACGTCACTGGTGGCAGCTGATGCCCGCGGGCGCTGCCCTTCGTGGCGTCCATCGGGTCGCGGTGGCGAAGTCCGCCCGGCAGGTGGGCTTTCGATGCCTCTTGTCGCGGACGGCGGATCAGCAGCATGTGTGGGATCGGGGGGTACGGCGGCTGATTCGGGCCGCCGGTGCTCGCCTGCGTCAGCCGCGAGACCGGCCGCTGTCTCTTCGGCGGAAGCAATAACGCGTCCGGTCGTCGGTGCGGCCGTACGCGCGGCGGCTGGTGTCGCGGCGGCAGGAGGAGTGTCTGCGTCCGGAGGGGGCGCGGCGGTGCCGAGTGTGGGAGTCGATATCTGTGGCGGTGCCGGATTGACCGGCGGCGCCACGGACGTTATGGGCTCGGGCCGGGTGATCGGCGAGGGACGGTGTTCGGGTGTGGCTGCCCGGATCCGTGCAGTGATTTCGACGAGGCTGACACTGGCGACGATGACGAGCCCGTCAACGGAGATGGGAAGCAGGTAGGCGGCGGACGCCTCAGTTTCCCCGTACCGTGCGGCGACCCCGACGAGATGCCAGTACGACACCCAGGTCGCGATGGCCGCGATGACGGTGGTTGCGGCGATCCGGATCACGCCGAGGGAGCGGCGGTGGTGGGGGACGCGGGAGATCAGTTCGACGGTGAGCAGCAGGGCGAGTGGCGGCCACGCGGCGATCATCTGGCTGATCGGGTTTGGTCGTGCATGTAGGACGTTCGCTGCCAACGACGCGGTGACGCCGAGGGTGAGGGTCGCGCGTACGGCCCACCGCAGTCGAGGCAGATGGGTGCTGGTGTCAGCGAGTGTGGTGGTGCTCGCGACGGTGGCGCCGCGGGTCTGTGCGGTGCTCCTTGCGGCGCTCATGCGGCGGCCCCGTCGCCGGGTCGGCGCCGTGGGCGGGGGTCGCGGTCCGGCCGGCGCAGGTCGGCGACGAGTCGGTCGGCCAGGTTGAGTGTGGCGTCGCTGGGTTCGGCGTCTATGTCGGCGAGCCGGCGGGTCAACGTCCGCCGCAGCGCGCGGACGGCGTCAAGGTGGCCGAGTTGCGCGCGGGCGCGCATCGCGGCTTGGTACAGCGCTTCGGCGTAGGGGTACTGGACGATCGCGGCGTCGAGGACGGCGAGTTGCTCGGTGGGTTGGCCAGCTAGTTCCTCGACGAGGGTGATGGTGGCGTCGAGGGCCTCCTGGCCCACGGTCTCTCGGTAGGGCTCGAGCCATTCGTACTCGCGGTCTTCGGCGAGCGGTTGGTAGGTGTCGACGGCGCGGCGCAGCGCCGCGATCCGCTCGGGCTTGGAGACGGCGGTGTCGGCGGCGCGGATAGCGGCGCGCATCCGCCACAGGTCGACCTCGATGCGGTCGGTGTTGAGTTGGTATCGGTGGTGGGGGTGGGTGAGGTAGGTGCCGGGGCCGGCGTTGTGCCGTAGGACGCTGCGTAGGTCCGAGACGTAGGTGTGTAGCCGGTGCACAGCCTTGCTGGCGGGCGCGTCGGGCAGCAGATCGTCCAGGATCGCCTCCACCGACGCGCCGCCGTCGCGGACGGCTAGGTACACCAGCAGTTCGAGGGACTTCGCGCGCAGGTTGCGCTGCGGGTCGCCGCCGACGATGCCGGGCGCGCCGAGCACGGCCACCGCGACCCGCCCGGGCCGGCGTGCCGTCTCGGTGTCGCCCGGCTCCTGGGGGACCGCGGCCGGGTCAATGCCGGCGGTGTGGTCAGCGTCGGCGTCTGCCGGGGCGGTTGTGTCAGCGGAGCCGGCCGGGGCGGCTTCCGCCTCAGGGGTTGAGGTGTTGGCTGTGGCGGAGGCGCCGCCCAAGGTGCTGTCCGTTTCATGAGTGGAGGTGTCGGTCGTGGCGGCGGTGACGGCTGCCGGGCGATGGCAGTCGGGATCCTCCGTGCCGCTGCCGTCCGCGCGCGCGTCGATGGCGACCTCGACGGCCGCTTCCCTGCCTAGCTGTTCGCCGTCGACCGGCGTCGACCGGCGGGCACGCTCCGCGGGCGTCTCGGCTTGTATGCGGGTGGGCGCGGCCTCGGTGGGGGCGGGTGCGGGGAGTCGGCCGGTGTGGGATTCGGCGAGGGTCGCGAGGAGGCCGGCGGCCTCGGTGGGGTTGATGACGGCGAAGCGCCCGATGTCGGCGGGGTGGGGGCCGTGGCGATCGCCGTCGGCGGAGGTGGTGGTGCCGTCGTCGGCGACGTCGACGGTGGTGCCGTCGGGCCATGCGCCGAGCAGCACGCCGTGGATGTCCAGGCGTTGGCCTTGGGTGAGTAGGGCGGCGATGCGGGCGCGTTCCTGGCAGGCGGTGGCGTCGGCGAGCAGCGTGACCGGCGGGAGTGGTTCTTCGTAGGGGTCGGCGGCGCGCAGGTCGGTGACAGTGTCGACCTCGTGCTGGTAGGCCAGCCGGGTGCGGTGCAGCGTCTGCGCTTCGAGGATCTCCAGGGCTTCGTCGAGGCCGGGGGTGAGGGTCAGTCGGGGCGTGCGGGGCAGGTTGACCGCGGCGGCGCCGAGCAGCGTCGCCGCGGTGGCCGATGGCATCACCACCTGGGTTCGGGCGTCGGGGTGGTCCAGGCCGCCTGCGGCCAGGGCGGCGGTGAGGAATCCGCGGGCGGCGGCTTGCGCGCCGGGCCCGGTCAGGCCCAGTCCGGCGGGCGGCCACAGCGCCGACAGCGGATGTGCGAGGGCCGGCGCCACCGGCAGGGGGTTACCGGTAGCGGGGTCATTGGGGTCGGAGTTGGCCGCGTGCTGAGCGTCGGAATCGGCAATGTTGCCGTGCATCGTCTCGGCGTCAGCCTCGTCGATGCTGTTAGCGGTGTCGGCGGGGCGGTGGCCGCCGATGTCGTTGACCTCGCCGTTGACGACCACATCGACGGCGGCGGACTCATCGTGGTCAGGCACGTGGGGGTGGTCGACGGCGGCGCGGCGCAGTGCGCGGCGGATCTGGTTCACCACGCGGGGCATGGGCGCCAGGTCGGGGTCGCTCAGGCGCGGCTGCGCCGAGGGCCGGCGGGGGATGTAGCGCCGTCGGCGGTGTGCCCATACCAGCGCGACGGCGGCGGCGATGGCCAGCGCGAGGCCGAGGTCGACCCAGCTTCCGCTGGGCAGGGACACACCACCTGAGGACCGGTCCGCGTTGCCGACGGGGGCGTCGGTGTCGTCGGTGGCGGCACCATCGCCGGGC